>CAYWLA010000055.1:0-8724 GCA_964458955.1 uncultured Methanosarcinales archaeon | reverse complement strand
TCATTGGAAAAAGAAGATGTAAGCTATTTTGTGGAAGCCAAAAACAAAAGGGAAATTGCTTCATATGGCATTAGCAAAGAGTTCAATAAGAATGAAGCTCAAATGCTAAAAGTAAAAACAATCCTGTTTGTCAATAAGGTTAAGAGTATATTAGAAAGATAAAAAAAATTAATATCATTTTTTCTTCTTATAGATTAGGTAAGCTATTAATCCAATTATTAATATAATTATTAAAACCCATAACCCTGTAAGGTTTGCAGGAGGTTCTTCTTATCTCGCTATTTCTTGCATTGTTCTGACAACATTTAGTAAGATCTTAAACTATCCAGCAGTTTATTCATCCTTTCAACCAATTCCAACTCTAAAAATATCCTTTCTTCTGTTCTTGTCTTAATATGTTTCCAATTAGTAAGTTTGTCTCTAACTTCTTCTATAAGTTTCTCTCTATATTTCATTTTATCATCAATACTCATTTTACCAATATTTGTTAAATTATCTTTTACCCTTTTCAGTTCACTAAATATATCATTTGGAGCTTTTTTCCTGACAATGTGTTCTTTAACTTGATTAAGTAGAAATCTTAATTTTAGTCCACCAATTATCCATTCTTCCGTCGTTAGTCTAGATGGTTTGTTGAGATATGCACTAGTAAACCTATTTAGATTATTTTTTATATCATTGCTCTTTACATCTATAGAACAAAGTTCATTCAATGTTTCTTCTATGTGGTTTGTTATCTCTTCCATTGAAAATTTTAGCTTTCTATACTTCAATTCAGATATTGTAATTTTCTCAAAAGAAAAGAATAAGTCATTTAAATCTTCCAGACCTACATGTTCACATAATTTAATTAAATCATATATCTGTTTTGGTACTTCTTTTAGTTTATCCGCTTTCCTTATACCAACACTTTTTTTCGCAAGAGTAAGTAATTTATCAGCTATTAGGCTTCCTTTCGAAATGACAGGCATATCAAAGTCTAACTTTAATATGAACAATTTAATGTTATTAACATTCTTTACTTTATAATCACTTAATTTTTCAAATATTACATCAATCTTTACTTGTCTTGGTTGGTTAGGTGTAATCACCGAATTTATGTTAATCAAATATGTTCTGAGAGGCAGTTCTTTAGATGGTTTTTTAGGTTTATATTCTTCTGCCCCTAACTTTTCCATTATTTCATTAACCTCCTTTTTAGACATAGATGTAACTAAATCTAAATCAACACTAGTTCTTTGTCCTTCTAAGGGAATATAAAGTTGTGCGGCTGCTCCACCTTTCAAAACAAAATTCTTATTCAGCTCTAATATCTTTGAAAAGGTTTTATAATCATGTATCAGCAACTCAATAAATACCTCGTTAGGAAATTGAGAATTTTTTCTAACTTTCTTTATATGATTTTTACTTAAATATTTTTTGAAATCCATTTTAGAACCTCTCTTGGCAATTCAATTTCTTCTGATAATTCTTTTAAAATTGTTATTATTTCATTATCTACTTTTCTATCGTGTGCATAGTTTACCAGCATTGAAAAATTAATTAAATTATTGTGCATTAATACTTTTAAGATTTCCTTTAAATCAGTTTCAAAGTAGGGTATTTTTTCTCTGGTTATTTCAAAAAAAAGATCAACAAATGCACTTTCTGGAGAAGCCAACCCTTTTCTTGAATATTTGAAATAATTTCTTTCTTTCACAATCAAAACTTGTTTTGTATTTGTTTTATTGGTAATCATGTTCAATTCATTTGAATTTATTTCCGGAACAATAATTATTTCTTTATTATATTCTTCCAACTTTTTTATTATATCTTCACTACTCCCTTTTTCTACAAATAAATGATACACTAAAATAAAAGGAACATGATGCAAGAACGATTCCAGAACACATAATCCTGTAAATTTAAATCTTCTTGTTTCAGTTTTTAATAACAAGTTTCTTAAATCTTCTATTGCTTTTGCTGGCTTAATTTCTCTGACTTCATAAAATTTATATGTTTTAGGTGCAATTTTTACTATTTCTCTAGCAAATAAAAGCTTTCTAATAATAGAATAAACTGTACTAACTGGGATATTTAGTGTTTTGGATACTTCCCCTATATTGAAGGTCTTTCCCTCAAATTTTTCCTTAAAATATCTCTCTGATAGTGCCATAGAGGGTAAAAAAGTATAGGAAATATATAAACTTTTCCTTTTTTTTATAAATATGATAAAATATAGGAAATTACCTTTTTTTCCTATACTAATGCAAGTGAAACTTGAGAATTACTTATTTAAGTTAATAATTGCTTAGATGAAGAAAAAAAATCAATATTTCTTTTTCTTCTTATAGATTAAGTAAGCTATTAATCCTATAGCTATAATCACTATTAAAACCCATAACCCTGTAAGTTTTGCAGGAGGTTGTTCTATAGGCTTTACTGGAGGAACTTCTTCCTCTGGCTCTTCTGGTGTTTCTTCTGGTTCTTCCTCTGGCACCTCTTCTTCTTCCTCTTCTTCAGCAGGAGGAATCACAACAGGTGTTATAATCTCATGGATGTATTTTACTTCCAGATAGGCCTTGCTGCTCTTTATCTCGTTTAGTTTGATGTATAAGTCATAATAATTGTCATTATTCAGGTCAAGCTTTCTGGACTCAAGAAGATTTAGTGTTACTGTAACAGGGTCTGATGCTATCTCCAAAATAACATAATCGGCCCCAACCTTTATGACTTTTATTGTATGATAGGCACTATCAAAGGCAAACTTTGCAATATTATTTTTAGCTAATGAAACATCAACCCCGGCCGTTGTAAACGAAATAATAGTGGTTAAAGCTGTTGTCCCACCACCTCCGCCACCACCAGTTGAGGCTGCACATGTTGTTTTACACAGATTATCAGAGCAACATACTAATGAACCAGAACAGCCTTCATCTGACCAAGAATAACCATCAGTACATGCGCCTCCTGATGAAGATTTATTCATTGCTAAATTTAATAGGGTTTCAGTATAAGTCTCAAAAGTATGTGTTCCTGCAGTCACTCCATATACTTTAAATGTGACAGTATCTCCATCCTGACCACCAACAGTTAATGCATAATCACCAGAAGCATCAGTTGTAACATTGTTATAAAAAACATTATTAACATAGCCAAAAACAGGTACACCAGTAGCAGCTATAACACTATCTACAGTTACATTACCTTTAAACTGATTAGGCTCATCTCCTGGAAATAAATCCCAAGCATAAGCTAAGCCACTAAAAAAAATTAAAAAAAAAATAGATAAAATAAAAAAGTATGTAGTTTTTGTGTTTACCATTTTCACCTTAATGCATAATAGATCGTCCTAGTCCTGTTTCTTTTAAATCCAAAACATAATACCCTATACTATTGTTAAATGTAGTAAGTGTTGCACTACCTGCATCTGTTGTGTTATAAGCATACCATGTACTTCCAATATATCCCCAAACATAATTCACTCTTGATGTATCTAGTCTTTGTGATGTTAGTCCAGCTGTTGAATTTATAACTGTAGATATATTATAATCTGTTAAGTCTGTTCCTTGCAATGCATATCTACTTAAGATGAAGTCTGGTCTCAAAGCTATAAACCCTTGTGTATGGCCTGGGATGTGTAGATTATAAGTAATATTAATTGTAAAGTTTACCCAAGTACTTGCTGAATTGCCTGCAGAATCTGTACAACTGAAAGTCAAATTATACACTCCATTTGGAGATCCAGCTTCTCTTTCTATCTCTGTTCCATAACTAACACCAAATGTTGATATGTCCATCTCTCCCAACATTCCAGCAGCTCTATATGCATTATTCGCTACATCTATCAGTTCATACCTACATGTTAACCCTGTTTCATTATTAGTTTCATCAACAATTATCCAAAATGGCTCTGCATTAACATTGCTCAAAGGCCAAGTTGTCAAGCCAAGTGAAGGTGCTGTTGTGTCTATTTCTGATACTACCTCATAACTAACAGATTGAGTATCTATCTTGCCAACAGCATCTGTTGCTACTACAATAACTGCATGTGAACCTATGCCTGAAGCAGCTGTAACAGTGCCATTCCAGATATCACCATATTGAGTCAAAGCAACACCATCAGCTGTCACAGAACTTACAGCTGTATTGTCAGTTGCATTAACAGTTACAAGTATTGAAGACCCTGCTATGAATTGTGTTCCATTTAATTCAATTGTATTAATTCTTGGTGCTGTTGGATCTGTCTGTGTGTAATCAATATATTTGGTTGCTGAACCTAAATTTCCTGCATGGTCAAGCAGTTTAAGTGTTAATGTTCCATTTCCATTTGCAGCAGCGCTTTGTATTGTGGCTGTTCCAGTACAGTGTGTTGTGTTAAAGTCAACTGTTCCACTTATTGTCCCACTTGATACTCCATCAAAATCAGTGAACTCTACTGCACATGAGTCTACTCCACTAAACTGTGAGCCAATGCCATCAGTTGCTACACCGCTTAAGATTGTAAAAGCACTTGAGGTCACTTCCTGATTAAGGGTTGGCTGTGAAATAGTGAATGTTGGTGCTGTAACATCAATCTTTACTGTTCTTGCTATTGCTGCTCCCTCATTTCCTGCTCCATCAGTACAATTAACATACCATTCATGATCTCCCTCATCCATACCAGCTGTATTATTATAGGTGATTGTTGTTGAAGTGTAATTTGATACTGAAGAGTTTGTTCCATAAGCTGTACCACCAACATATAATGTACAGCTTAAGACAGAGCTTAGGGTGTCAGTTGCTGTAAATTTAAAGTCTGTTGTATTGTCATTTGTCCAATAACCACCCGTTGGTGAGGTTAATGATACAGTTGGTACTGTAGTATCAATCATTAGTGTTATTGTTTCTGTGCTATTCACATTAGAAACATTGTCAGTTGCAGTGATTCCAAACACACAAAGTCCATTTGTTGTACAATCAGTCCAGTCAACTGTCCTGTTAACAGTGTACCATGTGGTTCCACCCTGTGTTAAGCTTGTGCCATTCATTGTGACAGTGCTTACAGAGCCTCCGCCAGTATCATTAACAGTAACACTAAAGTTAAGGTAAACTGTGCTTGTAACATTATAGTCACTGTCATTTATACCAAAGCTGAAAACACCTGGATTATCATCATCTATTGTGATTGTCAGGGTTTCTGTGGCATTTACATTGGAAACATTGTCTGTTGCAGTGATAAGGAAAGTGCATGCTCCTGTTGAAGTACAGCCAGTAAATTCATCTGTCTGGTTAACAGTGTACCATACATCTCCAGCACCCGATGTTAAGCTTGTGCCATTCATTGTGACAGTGCTTACAGAACCGCCGCCAGTATCATTAACAGTAACACTGAAGTTTAGGTAATCAGCACTTCGCACTATATTATCAGTATCATTTGTATTAAAGCTGAAAACACCTGGGTTATCATCATCAATTGTTATTGTTAGGGTTTCTGTAGCATTCTCATTTCCAGCATAATCAGTTGCAGTAATTAGGAAAGTGCATGCTCCTGTTGTAGTACAACCAGTAAAGTTATCTGTCTGATTAATATTGTACCAAACATTAGTTCCTGTAATCTGGTCTAAGCTAGTTCCATTTATTTTGACAGTATTTATATTAGTCTCAGTAACAGTAACACTAAAGTTAAGATAATCAGAACTTCGCACTATATTATCAGTATCATTAGATGCAAAGCTTGTTACAACAGGATTGGTATTATCAACTTTTAATGTATAGTTATCGCTATTCCAATCTGTCTGTCCTGCTGAATCATTACATAGAACATTCCATACATAATGTCCATCAGCTAATGTTATTGAGCTGAAGTTAGTATCTGCATTTGAGGTGTATGCTACAGTTTCATTTGCAACCCATGTAGATGCATTATGATATAATATACATGTATCATTATTTGTGTCTGTTGCATTAAAACCAAAGGTTATTGTGTTTGAATTTATCCATGTGTTATTGCCATAGTTGTTTAAAGTATTTACAACTGGTGCTGTGGCATCATAATATAATGTTTTTGATGAAGAGTTTAGGCTGTTGCCAGCATCGTCAGTTGCTTGTGCTATTATTTCATAATAACCGCCATCCTGGAGTCCTGTTAGATTTACATTGGTTGCAGTGCCGCCAGTTACTGTTCCTGTTGCATTGCTTGTTCCATTAACAAATATGTTATAGTTTAAGGTAGAATCTATAGTATCTGTCATGTTTATTGTTATTATGTCTGTCATGCTGGTCTTCCATGTATCATTAGTTGCAGGGTTTGTTATCTCTGATTTTGATGGACCAGTTTCATCAACAGTTGCAGTTAAT
This sequence comes from uncultured Methanosarcinales archaeon, assembly GCA_964458955.1. GTDB lineage: Archaea > Nanobdellota > Nanobdellia > Woesearchaeales > CG1-02-33-12 > CG1-02-33-12. Next base: position 2,406 of record CAYWLA010000055.1, on the reverse strand, counting down.
GGGATTGTTTGTGTTCCATTAACAGCTGTGTGTCCAGCTGAGTCTGTTGTGTTAAAAAAGAAATTAAGTGTCTGACCATTCCCAATTAGAAGATCTAGATTAAGTGTTTTACTGCAATAATAAGTTGGTGCTGTTCCAGTACAGCTTAGAGTATCTGATGAGTAACCACCTGCACCACTCCACATATAATAAAGAGTTACATTTAAACTTAAATTTATATTTTGTTCAGTAAGAGTTATATTAAATAAAGTGGTTGTAGCATCTGCTATAAAGCCACTATTAGCTGGTGTTGGATTATTTAATATAGGTGATACTGTGTCAACCTTTATTGTATAATTAGTTCCATTAAATGCTGAGTTGCCAGCAGAGTCATTACATTTTACATTCCAGATATAATAACCATCTTCTAAAGATAGGGTATTGTTTATTTGTATGCCTGAAGTTAAGGAGGAATTTGTTTCATTTGCTGCCCAACTATTACTGAAGTTGCCATATAATATACATGCCTCTAGGTTTGTGTCTGATGGAGTGTATCCAAATGTTACAGAGCCATCAGAATCCCATGAATCATTTGTAGGAATATCAAGGCTTGCAGCTGGATCTGTTGCATCAACTTTTAATGTGTAGTTATCGCCATTCCAAGCTGTATGTCCTGCTGAATCATTACATAGAACATTCCATAGATAATGACCGTCTGATGCAAATATTATTGCACTAAAGTTAGTATCTTCATTTGAGGTGTATGTTTTAGTTACATTAGCACCCCATGTAGATGCATTATGATATAATATACATGTATCATTATTTGTGTCTGTCATATTAAAGCCAAATGTAACTGTTTTTGATGTTGTCCATGAGTTATTGGCATAGTTGTTTAAAGTGTTTACAACTGGAGCTATTTTGTCAACCTTTATTGTATAATTAGTTCCATTAAATGCTGAGTTGCCAGCAGAGTCATTACATTTTACATTCCAGATATAATAACCATCTTCTAAAGATAGGGTATTGTTTATTTGTATGCCTGAAGTTAAGGAGGAATTTGTTTCATTTGCTGCCCAACTATTACTGAAGTTGCCATATAATATACATGCCTCTAGGTTTGTGTCTGATGGAGTGTATCCAAATGTTACAGAGCCATCAGAATCCCATGAATCATTTGTAGGAATATCAAGGCTTGCAGCTGGATCTGTTGCATCAACTTTTAATGTGTAGTTATCGCCATTCCAAGCTGTATGTCCTGCTGAATCATTACATAGAACATTCCATAGATAATGACCGTCTGATGCAAATATTATTGCACTAAAGTTAGTATCTTCATTTGAGGTGTATGTTTTAGTTACATTAGCACCCCATGTAGATGCATTATGATATAATATACATGTATCGTTATTTGTGTCTGTAGCCTTAAAGCCAAATATAACAGAGGTGTCTGTTGTCCATGAGTCATTAGCATAGTTGTTTAAGGTATTTACAACTGGACTGGTTTGATCAACAGTTGCAGTTAATGGGCTTGCTTGTGTTCCATTAACAGCTGTGTGTCCAGCTGAGTCTGTTGTGTTAAAAAAGAAATTAAGTGTCTGACCATCCCCAATTAGAAGATGCAGGTCAAGTGTTTTACTGCAATAATAAGTTGGTGCTGTTCCAGTACAGCTTAGAGTGTCTGATGAGTAAGAAGGTCCACCACTTTGCTTATAATAAAGAGTAACATTTACACTTAAATCTATGTTTTGCTCAGTAAGGGTTATATTAAATAAAGTGCTTGAAGCATCTGCTATAAAGCCACTATTAGCTGGTGTTGGATTATTTAATATAGGGGCTGTTTGATCAACTTTTATTGTATAATTTCCAGTTGTATTTGCCCATTGTGTTGCTGTTCCATTATCATAAGCTAAACAATTCCAAACATAAATGCCATCTGGAATTCCAGAAACTGTAAAGTTATAGGCAGTATTATTCTCTACAACAGTAGAATTAGTAGCATTAATAGTCCAACTCTCAGTCATATTTGTATATAATGAGAGGTTTAGTAATGTATCATTTACCCCTTCCCACGCAACAGTACAATTAAATTCAACAGTTCCATCAGTATCCCATGAATTGTCTAGAGGTGTGTTTAGGCTACCACTTGTAAATTCTGCAAAAGCAAAATATGCAAAACTTATTATGAGTATTGCTACCAAACCAAGAAAAAGTGTTTTGTTTTTCATAAATGCGGCTTTCTTAAAAAAATTGTCTTTCATCATCAACTACACCTCATGTTTTTTTTCTTCAAATTTGTTTAAATAATACAGGAAAGAATTAAAAAATTCCATCCCTCTTTTTTTTAAATATTGTTTTTGATACTAATGTAACTATTTATACTCAATATTATTTTTATAAACTTATATTTAAATGTTTCGGAAATCC
>CAYWLA010000054.1:0-8757 GCA_964458955.1 uncultured Methanosarcinales archaeon | reverse complement strand
CCCATGCCTGTTTTGGCCGGCAAATCACCATCATGATGAATCTCTATCCCTTTATCAATATCTAAAAATTTCAACGTCTCCCTGACTGCTGGATGTAAAATTCCTTCTATATTTTTTACCGCCTCAATCTTTGAGTAAATAATTCGATATTTATGAGGAAAAAATGGAGGAAGATAGCGAACAGTAATATAGCAATATTTATCAATAGTTGTAGATAAAACTGCTCCTTGGTTTTCTTTATACCAAACAGGATAATCTGTTCCTCCGCCAAAAAATGATATTCTAAATGGTGTTCTACTAATTATCATAATTATTTTCTTATTGATCTTATAGATTATAAATTCACGGCTTCCCATCCATCTTTTGTTTTTCTCATAGCCCAAAATCCATTTTTCATACTTACATCTCCAAAAACTTCGTTTATTGCTAAGACAATACCAGGATGAAAATATTTTTTTGATTTTGGATCAAGAATAAAATCATCTTCGCAATGTTCTTTTGCATTTAAAATATCTATTTCATTTGGATGCAATTCAAGGTCATCCCCACAAAGAATTCCATTAACCTTGACAACTTTTATATAATTTAATAAATCTCTTTTAAATTGAGTATAGGCATGATCCCCATCAATATAAACAAAATCAAATATTTCTGGTTTTAATATCTCAGCGACTGTATCACTTGAACCCTTTATCGGAACAATGTAATCCTTAACACCACTTTTTTCTATATTATGCAAAAAAAGTTTGAAGATCCTATTTTTTTCTACGGCCCGCTTCATTACTTCAGGTGAATTCTCAGCTGCTCTCCAAGTATCAATTAGAAATACCATCCCTTTTTTCTTTTCCTTGCAAACCAAAGCCCATAAGATCGCGGACTGACCCGCCCATGAACCAATTTCAAGAACTTTATATGAAAATCCCCCCATCTTTAATTCTTGATCAATTAATTTACGCATAATCGGATAACGGTCTGGCCATATTTGACGAGCACAAAAATAGGAACCAAAATAAGGTTGTTTAATCAATTTTATAAACTCAAACCCAATTTTTTTAGAAATTAGTTTAATTAAAAACTGAAACTTTAAAGCTATTTTATAAAGAAATGGTTTTTCTTTTAAGTATTTTTTAAAGTCGTCTTTCAAGGTAAATAAATATTTTATTTAATTGGTCCTGGATAAACTGGATTTTCCCATCCTTCCCAAGGTTCGATAATCATATTATTTTTAAATTCGTTTCTAGGCAAAAAAGGATACTGGTCTTCTATAGGAATGCCCCATCCAAGTTTGGGTTGATAATCGTAAAATCCGACCATATTAATATTGCAGATAATCGGCTCTTCGGCATCAAGAACATATTTTAGTTTTTCTTTCAAATCATTGTGGTTCTCAATAGATAATGCCTGCAAACCATAGGCCTTTGCTACCTCTACAAAATTAGGAAAAGATACTCCATGCTCAGCGTCAACACCGGCATAATTTGAGTTAAAATTGGTATCTCTATATGCCTTTGTTATGCCAAAAGCTTTATTGTTAAAAATAAACACTTTAACCGGCAATTTGTACTGTTTTAAAGTCTGTAATTCCTGAATATTAAAATTCATTCCTCCATCTCCAACTATACAATTAACATTTTTTTTAGAGGCTACAGCCGCTCCAATCGCTGCGGGAAGAGCATAACCCAAAGAAGAATTCCCATTATTACTAAAAACTCTTTGGTTCGGTTTCGGTTCAAAAGCCTGAGAAGTCACAACGCAATTACCGCCAGCTTCATGAACTAAAACATCTCCTTCTTTCATCATCTCAGAAAGGGTTTTAATAAATATATAAGGGTTAACACTTCCTGTTTGATTCCGATATTCTTCTTTTACAACTTTATACTTATTTCTCCATTCTTTAACTCTATTCAACCAAGATAAATCCGCATTGTCGACCCGTTCGAATATTTCAGAGTTGGAAGATTGCTGAATAATTTCTTCTAACTTCTTTATAAAGACTTTAGCATCACAACATATATTCATATCTCCCCTAACTTGCTGATATTTAAGCTCTTGCTCGTCTATATCCACAATTATTTTCTTAGCTGCTCTAGCAAAAGTATGCATCATGCCTCCTGTAATTCTTCCGGAAATTCTGCTTCCGATAGTTAAAAGAAGGTCGCAATTTTGAATGCCAAAATTTCTTCCGTCCCCGCCGAATGTACCAATTTTTCCGCCGAAAGATTCAGGATCATAGTAATCTATCATATTCCAGGTTACAAAAAATGGAACCCATTTTAATAATTTCGCTAAATTTTTGGCTTCTTCCACAGCATCTGATAACCATATGCCTCCGCCCAAAAGAATAGCAGGCCTTTTAGCTTCTTTTATCCACTTTAATGCAATCGGAATCTTTTCAATTTCGTTTCTTGGTTTTTCCCAATTTGCAGGAATAAAAGTCCTTGCATTTTCCGAAATCTCAATTTTTTGAATATCCATAGGAATATCTATTAATACTGGCCCTGGCCGACCAGTAACTGCGATGTAGTACGCTTTTTCCAATTCATAAGGGAGATCTTTTTCATTGGTCACCATAGTAGCATATTTTGTAATCGGTTTTGCCATAGAAACAATATCGTTTTCCTGAAAACCCCATTGCCTTACGAAATTATTAGGTTTTATAAAACGGGAATTAATCTGGCCTGTAATATAAATGGCCGGACAAGAATCGTAATAGCCAGCAGCTATACCGTTAAGAAGATTTTGTCCGCCAGGTCCGGAAGTTACCACCACGGCCGCCATTTTTCTGGTGGCCTTAAAATAACCATCCGCGGCAAAAGCACTTGCCTGCTCGTGCAAATTACAGTAATAATTAAGGTTTTTATTTTGGGCAATAGCAACAACAATACTGGCGCAAGCAGATCCCTCAATGAGAAACACATCTTTAATTCCTTTTTTGACTAAAAAATTGGCAATATATTCTGAACCTATCATTTTTTTATTTTTTATTTAATGGTTAATATTTTTTATCCGTTTTAGCGCCTTCTCTATTTTATCAACGTGGTTTAAAGTATAGCATAATCTTATATATCCTTCACCATAATTTCCAAAACATTTTCCGTCCAATACGGCCATTTGGGCTTTTTCTAATAATAAATTCATTTTTTTGTATTATCCTAAGCAAATCTTCTTTTAATTTTATACTTTAACATTTCTTTAATATGTTCTACTGCTTCTTGACCAAATTTTTCTTCAATCATTTTTAAATATTCGGGATTAGCATAATATTCCTGAAAAGCCTTATCTCGAAAACATAAAATCTCACTACTAGATAAATATTTAGTTGGCAGAGGTAAGGTTTCTTCATTTAATTGGGCATAACCTAACCAACTTTTTGGTAATTTCACTCCTTTCTTTAATGCTTCTTCATATAATTGAGAACCAGGATAAGCCATGGCTGTATAAAAATTTGCCATTTCACAATTTAGTTCTTTTGCTAAATCCAAAGTTTCTTGCATTGTTTCAAGATTGTCGTCAGGTAAACCAAATATATAGTTACCGCCCACATAAATACCAGCATCTTTTGTCATTGTAACAATCTTTTTGATTTCATTCTGTTTAAATTGTGCTTTGGAAACGCCTGTTCTAATTTTTTGACTCCCAGATTCAATTCCATAACCAAGCCAATTTATCCCTGCTCGTTTCATCTTTCTTAATATTCTTTCATTCACAGTGTTTATCCTGGCATAAGCCCAGATATTCAAATCCTGGTCTCTTTGGGCTAATAAATCACATAATTGATTAACTCTATCTGAATTAATAGCGAACAATTCATCGCAAAACTTGATGTTTTTAACTTTATACTTATTAACCAACAAATCTATCTCTTCAACTATTTTTTCTACGCTCCGAAAACGAATTCCTGGTTTATTATCATATAAAGCACGAATATTACAATAAGTACAATTATACGGGCAACCAAAGCTTGTATAAATAGCGGCGTAAGGTGTTCTTTCATTTATATGACCAAAACAGTGCCAGTTATGAGCTCGATATTTATCCATGGACAAAAGATCCCAAGCGACGAAAGGAAGTTCATCAAGATTTTCAACTAAATCTCCCCAGCCATTTCCAATTACTTCTTTTTCCTCATTAAGATACCAAAGACCATTAATCTTAAAATCTTTTCTTTTTTTATCTGATTTTAGCGCCTTCAAAAGATTTAAAATTGTATAAAAACTTTCGCCCCTGCCAACAAAATCAGTTCTTTCTTCTCTTAAAGTTTTTTCAGGAAGAGCTGAAGGATGAATACCAGTAAGAATTGTTTTGATCTGAGAAGCTTTCTTTTTTAATGCTTTAAGAATTTCCCCAGTGACAACCATTAAAGGAGTTGAAGAAGCCGAAGGATTAGCTCCAGCCACCACAATATTTACTAAAAGAGGATTAATTTCAATAATTTTATCAGCTGTTCCTTTGGCATTTAAACCATCTGTCTCCATGTCCAATATTTTTACTGAATAACCCTTTTCTCGAATAAAACCAGCAACCAATCCGCCAATGACAGGTGGTTCTATTGCCGATAAAGTCTGACTTAAATCCCCATAAATTTCTTTAGGATTTCCCGGTTTAATTATCAATAAATCTATGCTTTTTGGCATTTCTTTAAAATATTTAAATATTAGAAAACTGATTTCTCTTTATAATTTGATATCCTTTTATCAATTCGGCGATCCCATCTTGTAAAGAATATTCTGGCCTAAAACCGGTTTTCTCAATCTTGACATTACTAACAATATAATTTCTTTTATCAGGATCCTCTCCGATCTCTGATTCTATAAAAACAAAATCAGGGACCTGTTTTTTTATCTTTTCACAAAGCTCCAATTTGTTTAAATTAGCTTCGTCTAACCCTAAATTATAGGGCTCATTCTTCATTTTGTCGAAATTCCTTAAACAATATATAAATGCCCTAGCCACATCCCGAACATGAATATAATTCCTATTAAATTGGGCCTCAAATAAAACAATGCATTTATCATTAACGGCTCTATAGACAAAATCGTTAACTAAAAGGTCTAATCTCATCCTCGGGCTGATGCCAAAGACGGTGGCTAATCTTAGGGTGATAGAATTTCCAGCTTCCAGAATGACTTTTTCAGCTTCTACTTTAAATCGACCATATAAAGAAATAGGATTTAAAGGAGTATTTTCATCACAATAGATTCCTTCTTGGCCTATTCCGTACCCGCTATTAGTTGTCGGGAAAATAATTCTTTGGTCATTGCTGCGAATTTTCAATAGCATTTTTATTGCCTCTAAATTAGTAGTTCTGGCTCCAATCGGATCTTTATCACACAAAGAAGCACCAGTTAAACAAGCCAAAGGAAAAATATAATCCATATCCTTTAAATATTTTGAAATCAAATTTACATCCCTCGCATCGCCCCGAACTATAGTTAATTTTTTATCATAACAGCAATTTAATAAAGCACTCTGGTTATACATAAAATTATCAATCACAATAACCTCATATCCTTCTTTTAAGAGTTCTGGAACTAAAACTGCACCAATATATCCCGCTCCTCCGGTTACTAAAATTTTTTTTGTCATAGTTTTGATTTCTTATTTATTATAAAAAACCACTTTATTGTTTCCTTCAATCCTTCTTCAAAATTTGTTTTCGCAATAAAACCAAATTCTTTTTGAGCTTGAGTAGTATCAAGCATTCGTCGTGGTTGACCATCTGGTTTTGTGGCATCCCAACGAATTTCACCTTTAAAATTCATCAACTTACAAATTAAGCTAACTAAATCTTTTATGGAAATTTCCATTGCTGAGCCCAAATTCACAGGCTCAGGTTTATCATATCTTTCAGTTGCTAACAAAATCCCTTCAGCTCCATCTTCAACATATAAAAATTCCCTTGTTGCTTTACCTGTGCCCCAAACTTCAATATATTCTTTGTTTTCTTTTTTTGCGTCGGCTACTTTTTTAATCAAAGCAGGAATAACATGAGATGACTTTGGATCAAAATTATCCTCTGGTCCATACAAATTAACTGGCATTAAAAATATAGAATTAAATCCATATTGATCCCGATATGCCTGAGATTGAACTAAAAGCATTTTTTTTGCTAAACCATAAGGCGCATTAGTCTCTTCTGGATAACCATTCCATAAATTTTCTTCTTTAAATGGAACTGGGGTAAATTTTGGATAACAGCATATAGTTCCTAAGGCAACAAATTTCTCTACTCCTGCCTGCCTCGCAGCCTCCATAAGCTGAATTCCCATTATAAGATTATCATAAAACATTTCTCCAGGAATCTCTCTATTTAATCCAATCCCTCCAACTTTTGCTGCTAAATGAATGACCAAATTTTGCCCTTGAACAGCTTTCTTACAATTCTCCCATTTTCTTAAATCTAATTCTTCTGTTGTAGGTAAAAACAGATTTTCTTTCGGTATTTTTCTTTTTTCTAATAAATTCTTGACCAAGTGTTTTCCTAAAAAGCCATGAGCACCAGTAACTAAAATTTTCTTTTTTAATAAATTAATCATTTTATTCAAAATTGTTTTTTGTTTTAAATCCGCCGTTTTTTAAATGAACTTCTCTTTTTGCCTCCTCTAAATCAGATTGAACCATTTCTTTTACCAACTCCTTAAATAATATCTTTAACTTCCATCCTAATTTTTCTCTAGCTTTAGTTGGGTCACCCAACAATGATTCTACTTCAGCTGGTCGGAAATATTTCGGATCAATTTCTATTATTGTTTTTCCAGTTTTTTTATCTACCCCATTTTCATTTAATCCTTCTCCCTGCCACTCTAAATCAATCCCAATTTCTTTAAAAGCAATCTGGCAAAATTCTCTAACAGAATGTTGCTCACCAGTTGCTATTACAAAATCATCAGCTTTTGACTGCTGAAGTATTAACCACATTGCCTCAACACTATCTCTGCTATGTCCCCAATCTCTTTTAGCATTGAGATTGCCCAAATATAACTTATCTTGCAATCCTAAACTAATCCTGCTAGCAGCCCGAGTAATCTTTCTAGTAACAAATGTTTCACCGCGCCGCGGGCTCTCATGATTGAAAAGTATCCCATTGCACGCAAAAATATTATAAGCCTCTCTATAATTGACAGTTATCCAATAAGCATATAATTTAGCTACCCCATAAGGACTTCTTGGATGAAAAGATGTATTTTCATTTTGCGGTGTTTCATCGGGTTTACCAGAAAACAATTCACTTGTTGAAGCTTGATAAAATTTTGTTTTTTTCTCTAAACCAAGAATTCTGATAGCTTCCAATAATCTCAAACACCCCAAACCATCAGTATCTGCTGCGTATTCAGGCATTTCATAAGATACTTGAACATGAGACATAGCTGCTAAATTATATATTTCATCTGGTTGAATGCTCTGAACAATCTTTGTTAAGTTTGTTGAATCAGTCATATCACCATAATGAAGAATAAATCTGCGCCCCTTTTTATGAGGGTCTTGATAAAGATGATCAATCCTTTCCGTATTAAAAGAAGAAGAACGTCTTTTAATACCATGAACTTCATATCCCTTTTTAAGAAGAAACTCGGCTAGATAAGAACCATCTTGCCCTGTTACTCCAGTAATTAAAGCTTTTTTCATAATAATATTTTAAAATTTATTTTATTCAAATTTATTGAAATAGCTTTTTTAAATTTGCTTTAATAGCTTCAAAAATATAAACGGGGTTTTTTAATCTTACTATATTTCTAAAGATAAACTTTGGAGATAAGAAAAATTGCAAATTAGCTTTATGAACAATCTCTTGCAATTCTTTACTTGATAAATGAGGATAATTTATATTAGCAGAACGTGCTACATCTACTGCTACATAATCCCCACCAGTAATCCAATTTTCTTCCTTCGCCATATTATAAAACTCTGTTCCGGGAAAAGGACTACAAACATTAAACATAACTTGATCTGGATTAATTTCTTTAATTTTCTCCAAAGTTATTCTAATTGTTTCTTTGGTCTCTAAAGGACTCGCACCCAATAATATATTCAGTTTAACAAAAATCTTGTATTTCTTCAATAAATTAATTCCTTCTATGAGTTTTTCTACTGTTTCGTCTTTTTTTGTATAATTTAATATTTCTTGTACAAAAGACTCAACTCCTATATCCACATATTTACAACCAGCTTCACTTAAAGCTTTAACGATTTCTTCATCCAAGTGATCCGCTCTAGACAAGCATCCCCAGACTAAATTTAGGTCTTTAATTCCATTACAAACTTCTAAAATTCTTTCTTTGCCCAAAACAAATTGATCGTCCATAATACTTATGGACTTATATCCTTCTTTCTTCAATAATTTGAATTCTTTAATAATATTAGAAGCACTTCTTAGCCTTACTGGTGGTTTTGTTTCGTGAGTTTTTTTAAATTCAAGTTCTCTACAAAAACTTAAAGCGCAAGGCACACAATATATGCATCGATGAGGACATCCTCTAGAGGTAAGCATTATTGTAAATGGCTTAGAGCCAAGTTTAGGGTTATAAAATTTATTTCTTTTAATTAAGTGCCTTTCAGGAAATGGAAGAGAGTCTAAGTCATCAATAATATCCCTAGCTTCATTATGTACAATTTTATTTTGCTCAAAATAAGAAATTCCTTTGATGTCTTCTAAGGGTTTTTTGTTTGAAATGGCATCTATTAGATCAACCATCGTAATATCTGGTTCACCTCTTACTACATAAGTATTTTTATTAATAATAAATTTGTCAGTGAAAA
>CAYWLA010000053.1:0-8807 GCA_964458955.1 uncultured Methanosarcinales archaeon | reverse complement strand
GTGTATGGTGGATTTCCATATTTAGGATTTTCATTACTTGCAAAACTATAAGTATAACTGCTTCCAGCAGTTCCAGGAGTTATTTCATTCGGAATCTCAAATGATATTGGTCTAGGTTCCACTGTTAAATGCATTTCATGAACCTTTGAAACATCCTTATCATCTGTTATCTCAACCTTAAAGGGAATTATTCTTTTATTATCAGCATGAGGTGCAGTACCAGAAATAACACAATTATCAGCTAAATTTAAAGTTCCGCCTATTGAGGTTGCATCAACTAATTTACATTTTACTCCTTCTAAAGTTGTAGTATAAGTTTCATCAGAAGTCGCAACCGGAAGCCCTCCAGGAACAGTTCCTGTTCCACCAGGCCCACAACCACTTATTATGATAATTAAAGTTAGAATTGATAACAATGGCAGTATGTTTCTCATTTTAACACCTCTTCTTATTTTATTTAATCATTATAGTATATAAAATTTTCTTATTTTCTGGGGCTCTTAATTCTATAAATAGAAAGCACTTCGTGCTTAATACGAAAGTCTTTTTTGAACTTCTCACTACGTTCGACCTTCCCACTTTGTAGGTCAGGGAAACTAACAGCGATCGCGATGTTAAGTGAAATTTAGAAAAAGGCCTCAAACAGAAAGATTTTTATTCACACACAATTTATTAAATACATGGAGATAAAAACTGCAACATTAAAAGATGTTGATACAATCATAAAATTAGGAAATTCAGTTAATGAATTTCAAGTTAGTAACGAAGTCGTTACTTTTTGGCCAAAAAATGTTTTGATTGATTGTATCAAAAATAAAAGTAATCCTATTTTTATTGCCAAAGAGAACAAACAAATAATTGGATTTATTATCACAAATTATAATCCCTCTTTCAAAAAAGCAATTATTGAAAATATTTTTGTTGATCCAAATTTTCGAGGGAAAAAAATAGGAAAATTGCTTTTAGATAATTTGCTCAATAAATTGAAAGAATTAGGTTGTGAATATGTTTGTTCTCTTACTGAAATAGGAAATGATGTTGCAGTTAAATTTTATCTCGATAATAATTTTAATAAAGGAATAAATTGTGTGTGGTTAGATAAAATATTAGATAAATCTTTCAAGAAATAACGGCCTTTTTCTAAACTCAAAATTTCTAAGAAATTTTGGGGACGCTACGCGCTTTCGCTTCGCTCACCCTCACTTAACAGGCATGCCGATGTTAGTTTCAATTTGCCCCCTCGCTAGAAACTGAAACGAACGGAAGCCCCCACTTATATCTTTTCTACGATTGAAGTTCTATCTATTATCTTTTCTATTATTAGTCCCATAATTACCACTAGGACAACAGTAAATACCCAACGCAACACCATAAATTTCCAACCTAAGAATTGTAATTCTACTAACTCTTGAGGTATTTTAAGGCATGCCCATGCACTAAGAAAAACAATTATGTTTGAAACAGATGCCCCTTTCTTGATCATCGATGATGCAAGAGGAAAAGCCACATATAAAGGGCCAGTAGGGAGTGCTCCAAGAAAAACAGATATTAATGCACCTTTTAATCCAGACTGTTTTCCTAAGTAATTTGTAACTGATTTTTCAGAAACCCAGACATTAAATAAACCCATTAAGATCATCACTGCTGGAAGAATTAGCATCATTTCAAGAAAATAGTTTATTGAGTTGTCAATAATACTGTTCTTGTTCTGAGGAAAAACAAAGAGCAATGTGATAAATATTACGATTACTATAACGGAAATAATATAATTTCGGATTATTTTTTTCATCCTAAAAACACCCCAATCAAAACAGCAATTATTATAGCGATAATAAAACTCAATAGATTACGCAATAATGCAAATTTCTTTCCGAGTTCTTTTATTTCAAGTGGTAAAGTGATAAATCCCACCATGGTCAGTGTTGTTATAAAAGCAGCTGCAACCATTATACTTGCCCCACTATCAATCAATGAAGCAGTTAAAGGAAATGAAATCAATGCAGGAATAAACAACACAGCCCCCAGAAGTCCTGCCAAAATCACTCCCCAGAATCCTGAATTTTCTCCTAAAAAACTTGAAATGATTTCTTTTGATAAAAAACCCTGCATTACTCCAATGCCTAAGATGATGATGATTACATAAGGCATTATTCCCATCAAAGATTTAACTGCATTCTTTAATCCCGATTTTGTTTTTTCTTTTGACTTAAATAAAGAAATAACTAAAGCTATGAATACAAATAAATTGATAACAATTACCGTAATACTAATGCCCATCCTGAACTCCTAAAATACTTAATTTTTCTATGCATTTAATTCCCCTTACCTGGTTAGATTTCATAAAAATTGAATCTCCTTTGTTCAATTCTACTTCTTCATCTTCGCTAGTAAATATTCCTCTTCCTTCCATTACATAAAAGAAAACAGCATAGGGTTCGGGATGTGGTTTTATCTCTTGATCTTTTTCAAGACAAACAACGACAATATTGAATTTATCTGATTTTAGTATATCCTCTTTGTTAGGTTTTTCTAAAAAATTACCTTTTGACACTAAATTTTTGATATGCATCTTATTTACCTCATTTAAACATTGCTTTTACAAACTGTCTGTTGGATATGATTCTGAATAGGACAAAGATTATGAAAGCTAAGCCAAACCATACATGCAAATCTATGATTAATGAAGATTTGGCAGAAACTCCTTTGATGTAATTAGCAAATAAAGGGATAGATGTCAAGGCTGTCATAATAAAAGTTGAAATACATAATATTCCTAAAAATCGTTTATTTTTCATCTTTGTTTCCTCCAAATTGTTTCTTATAAAACTCAGTCATTTTGTCCATCATCTTTTTTCTTTCAATAACCATTTCAAGCCAATTTTTAAGATATTCTTTACCTTTTTTGGTTATTTTATATACTCTACTATTGGGACCTGATTTGCTTTCTTTCCAATCAGATTTTAACAAATTTTCTTTTTCCATTCTCCTTAATGTGGTGTACATAGTTCCTGACTTTATAACATGCTTTCCTTGACTCAGTTCTTCGATTGACTTAATTAAGTCATATCCATGAGTTTGTTTTTCACATACTACTCTAAGTATCAAGAATTGTAACCATCTTCTTTCAGGATATCCACAATTGCAATTTTTATCACACATAATACTATATAACAAAGTTACATATATAAATCTTTTGGTGGGGGCTTCCTAACGACGAACTAAAACGAAAAACGCTCGGGGGCAAACTCTTTGGGATTTTTTCACTTCGTGAAAAATCGTTGCACTATCCCTCGGTCTTTTCTACGAAAAGACGCAACTAACAGCGATCGCGATGTTAAATCCAATAATTTTGAGAGGCTAAAAAGTAGATAGGGGACAATTTTAAAACGAATAGGGGGAGTTCCTTAATTCTTCTGTGAATACTTAGCTCTATCAATAAAAAAATTAAGAAATAAAAGAAGAAATCCAATCAGGTCTTTCAGTCTGATACAACACTTGATTTCTCCATTTTTCATCGGTTAATCTATCACTCATAGGATGTGCAAATTCATAGTAACTAAACATTGGACCTACTGCTAAACCTATTCTTCCATCTTTTGAGGCATGAGCAACAATAACCCAATCAATTTTTCCAGTTCCTACTTCCAACACTTTCTTAGTATTTGTTTCAGTATGAACATCTGCGATTATTGTTGTCTTGAAAGAATCTTCCTTTCCAACAAGTGAGGTTTTCTTTTTTGAAATTAATGGAATGTTTCTACCTTGCTTAACTGTTAATGCAGAAGCTAAATATTCAATAATATTGTTAAAAGTTTTGTCAATGTTCTTTATGTAGTTATAATCCTCCTCACTTAAACTTTGTCCTTGCAATTCTTTCTCTGAAATTTCTTGCAATCTTGCCATCATTTGAGAACTCTGTTGTAATGATGTTTTAATCTCATCAGTCATTACTCCTTGTTCTTCTAATCCTTTTAGTAGATAATCATTAATGAATTTTGCTCTTGCATACAATTCTGGATTGGGCTCAACATATCCATAGTATCTTGCTTCCATAGGCATAGCAGAACCAACAGTCATCATAACAGCACTTGTATAACTTTGCTTTACATACAAAATAGTATCATGTCTTAATTGAGCCCATGAGGATAAAGAGGTTATTAATTCCTTATTTTTCCAAAGCAATGATCTCATCCAGTTAGGATATCCTTGAGGCTTTTCTTTCAAAACAGGTTGTATCATCCAAAGCCATGTATTATAAAGATTTTCTGTCCACTTATCTTGGTCATAACCATTAACTAAATTTTTCATTTCCTGATTTTTATCTTCATAACTACAGAAACCAGACATCTTCTGTTCATCTAATATCTCATCTGCTCTCTTTGAGCCTAAAGCAGACATAACATCTAATCCTGTTGGCATAAATCTACAAACAGAATAAAGTTGTTCTTCAGTTAAACCTCCACATACTTTATAGGTGTACATCTGCATAGCCACATCACAAACTTCATTCCAATATTTTACTTTATCCTCATTCATATTTGCACATGATTTGTAAAAATCAGGAGATTTAGTGAAAATTGACTTTACAGGAATGCCAGACGGCAATATTGCACCACAATTAATTACTCTATCATAATGTTCTGATTCAGGGTTTGGACCAACATTTTTGTAAACTAAACCTGATAAAATATGAGAGTCAACAGCATACCTTTGTCCTATTAATCTTAATCCCTGTGTCGTATCTTTGAGATTTCCTGCTAAATCAAACTCAAAACCACCAAGAATTTTTGGACCTCTCATATTTCTGATTTCTGACTGCATTTTTTCAGTTATCTGTTGTTTTAAATTCTGACTTTCATCAAAATTATAGTTAAATAGATTAAAAACAGCAGTATCATATTCATAGAAAGTCAAATCATCAGAAGCTCCTGCAAAAAAACCAGTTACAGTATATATTCTATTCCATAAATCCATCACGTTTGCAGATTTTACTGCATCTGTCAATAAAACAGCTTGTTTAGTCCATCCTTCACCTTGAGCCTTAAAAGTCATTCTTCCTAACCACATCATTGCCTTGAAATATCTTTTTAGCTCTTCGCTAGCTGTATAATGTCCTCTTGGAACATATTGAGAATAATCTTCACAATAACATGATTTACCGCACACTTCTTTGTATAAATCTTGGAAAATCCATTCTTTTCCCTGATATGTTACATCCCCTTTTACTTCTTGATTACAAGCGTAATCCATTTGAGGAGGATATAACCTATTACTGCAAACTTCTGGACAATCTTTACTAAATAATTCATTTTTGTAAAATCCTTTATGGTCTTCTATTCTTTTTATTTCCTGATTAACTTCATCTTTAACCATTCTTGGAACACTAAATCCTGGATCTAATAATTTTTTAGCAACAGACAAATAAGCAATATTTCTTCTTGACAATTCCTTTAATTCTTCATCATCTAAACCATTATATTGTGCTGTTGCTTCATCAATAGTCTTATCCAAAAATTCATTCAACATAGGAGTAAGTTTATTTATCTCAATGTTCTTTAGAATTTCATTAAATTCAATATGAAATAAATGCATTATAGAATCAGTAGTTATAAAAACAGGAACTCCTTCCCTATCATTCCTATCAGATCCTCTTGCATAGGATAATTTTGCATAAGCATGCTCAAATCTATCCTCTTCTTGTCCAGATATTATCACAACACCATTTTCTAACAATTGTTGTTTTTGTTTTTCATTCAAATTAACATTAAATTTTTCAACTAAATCTCTTTGATAATTTTCAGGCAATTCTGTCAATGGCAAATTATACTCTGGATTATTATATTGTTTTGGAGTAAAAGAATATGTCGGAGGATTATAACTCAACTGAGGTTCTTTTATTTTACCAGAAGAATATTTAGCAATTTTTTCATTTGCACATCCTGAAATAATGATTATAGATACTAATATTAATCCAATGATGATTTTTTTATTGAACATTGTTATTCACCTCTTTTGGAATTATAATGATATTTAAATACTTACTTATAACTTCTATTAAACTTAAAGTTATTAAATGTTTCTATCGGAACTCCCCCTCGATGTATTAACTTGAAGAGGCTTCGCCTTTGATATATTAAAATTGTCCCCTTAATTCTTGTCCTTGATGTATCACTTCGTTCATTGGATAGGACGCCTCTCAAAATTACTTTGCGGACGCAATTTTCCCCCACTACGTAGGGGAAAAGGATTTAACAGGGCCCGATGTTGCGGCGAAATTTTCAATTTTCCTCGACGAGGAAACTTAATTTTTCCAATGAATTATTTGAATTTAATTGATTCAATCTAAAATAATCAAGACTTAAAACAGCCTTTAAAAATTAGGAAAATTGAAAACTCTCGATGAGTCTTCGCTTCGCTCAGCCTCTTCGAGCCCCGTTGCACTCTCGCTCCATTTCATTCCGCTCGGGTCGCCCAACAGGAATTCCGATGTTAAATCCAATAATTTTGAGAGGCTAAAAAAGAAAGGGGGACAATTTTAAAAGTTATAGGGAGTTCAAAAAAAATAAAAAAAAATTAATGTTTTTCTTCAAGAGCAGTTAAATCTTCAGATTCAGCAAAAAGATATTCTTTAATTTCCTTTGCAAAATGTTCATCATTTTGTCTAATCCATTCAATCAACATAGCAGCATGTTCTTTTTCTTCATTTGCATTATGAATAAGAATCTTTTTTAAATTCTTATTACTACATGCATCTGCCC
The DNA here is from genome assembly GCA_964458955.1 of uncultured Methanosarcinales archaeon. Classification (GTDB taxonomy): domain Archaea; phylum Nanobdellota; class Nanobdellia; order Woesearchaeales; family CG1-02-33-12; genus CG1-02-33-12. Next base: position 2,049 of record CAYWLA010000053.1, on the reverse strand, counting down.
TTTGATTATACCAATCTACTGCTTCAAGCTCTTCTTTTAAAGAATCAATAGCTCTTTTCAAGTCTAATGTTTTCTCAGAAAGTTTTGATCTATCTTCGTGTATCATTTTGTACCTTTATCTTTTCTTAAACACATAAACCAATCTAAACAATATTTACCTTCTTCTTTTGTTTCCATCCTTGCCTTTGCAGTTCCACAAGATCCAGGTGGTGGAAGAATTACATCGTCTCCAGGTTGCCAGTTAGCAGGTGTTGCAATATTTTCTTTATCTGCTTTCTGCTGAGCTATTATTATTCTTTTTATTTCATTCATATTTCTTCCAGTTGATGCAGGATAATACAATACAGTTCTTACTTTCTGTTTATCATCTATTATAAATACTGCTCTTACTGCTTGAGTACTTGATGCATTTGGTTGAACCATTCCAAATTTTTTGGCAACATCCATCTTAATATCTTCAATCACAGGAAACTTGACTTCAACATTTTTCATGCCTTTATATTCAATCTCTTGTATTCTTCTAAGCCATGCTATATGTGCATATAAGCTATCTATTGATAATCCAATCAATTCTGTATTCAGTTTCTTAAAATCTTCCTGCATTGATGCAAATGTCATAAACTCTGTTGTGCAAACAGGTGTGAAATCTGCCGGATGACTAAATAAAATCACCCATTTTCCCTTATAATCTTCTGGAAAATTTATATCTCCCATTGTTGTTTTTGCCTTAAATGATGGTGCTGTATCTCCAATTAAAGGCATAGTTATTTGTTCTTTATTTTCTTCTTCCATTTTTATTTTCCTCCTTACATTTTTTACAAATTCCATAAAAATTAACATTAGAAAATTCAACATAAAAATCTTTAATCTTTTTTCCCACTTTCATGGCATGAGATAAAAGTTCATCAGATTCGATATCAATTATTTTTCCACATTTTCTACATATCAAATGGTGATGAGGATCTAAGTTAAGCTCATACCTTTTTACTCCTTTAACTTCAACTTCATTTATTAAACCCTTATCATACAAAAACTGAAGATTACTATAAACTGTTTTTTTGCTTATCCTAGGGAGCTTATTTTTAACAAAATTAAAAATCTCTTCAACAGATGGATGACTATAATTTTCTTTAAGATAATCTAAAATAATCACCCTTTGGTTGGTTAATTTAAAGTTAATTACCTCCATTAAATGTTAGTTAACATTAATTGTTATTTAAATCTTTGGTTTTTGAACTCCCTTGACTGTGTTTACTAGAAGAGCCTTCGGCTTAGCTGTATTAAAATTGTCCCCTAGCTTCTTGTCCTTAATGTATCACTTCGTTCTCTGAATAGGACGCCTCTCAAAATTACTCCGCGGACGCGGTTTTCCCACACTACGTATGGGAAAAGGATTTAACAAAGATCTTGATGTTATAATCAATTCAAAAGTTGGCTAAAAACTAGAAAGGGTCAGCACGTAAGTATTCTGCCATCTCTTCGGGAGGCACGGTAACTTCCATTGGAATATCCTCTCCAAACAACAATTTGCAATATTCATTCACCGGGACAGGCTCACCTAGTAATGGGTCATAAGCAATATTATCAGCACAACAGACTACATGACATCCCCAACCACCCTTTTCTGTCCACTTATTTTTAAAGATAGTTGGAATCAATGTCTTTACATGAGTCAGTTTACCATTTTCGTAAGTCCATTCAGAAACATCTTCAATACGCGGAGATTTTCCTTCGTCTAACAGTCTTTGAGCTACTTCAGCAGCAACAACACCACAAAGTGCAGAAGAGCCATCATTTTCTCCTAATTCCGCGATTAAAGCTGTGTGTTTTGTAGTCAAATAATCTAATATTGATTTCATATAAAAGATCATGCTCTTACATTATTTAAATCTTTCTATCTTTTTACTACTTATTAGTTAATATGCTTGTGCCGACCCCAAATTCCTTAAACTAAAGGAACTTCGTCCTTGATACGCCAACTTTTGAACTCTGAATTTTTCCCTTCGGGAACGTTGCACTAAAATTCAGCCCTAACGGGGATTATAACAG
>CAYWLA010000052.1:0-8893 GCA_964458955.1 uncultured Methanosarcinales archaeon | reverse complement strand
AATTAGGCTGTGCATAAACCTGAAATGTGCATCCAAACAATCTTTCAGCAGCCCTGCCTTTTTTGGCCGGTGGTGTAACAAATGTTATTTTCATCTTAAGCCCCTTCAAATTAATCTAATACAGTTAAATATATTTGTTTATAAACTTAACGAAAATAAATTTATTGTATTATCCCAAAACTATTTCCATATGATAAATTTATTCTATATATAAAATTCACTCAAACAAAGCTTTTGGAAACTCCCCAGCAGGCATTTATTAGGAAGATTAAACCAAAAGTTTAATAAATGAGAAAGCAAATTATTTTATCGAAGGGAAATAATAAACAAATAACACAAAGTGTTTTTTAAGAGTAAAATTTAAATAAGTTAAGCTTAATTGCGAATATATTATAGGATAATAATTATTGAGGTTTAAAAATGAAAATAAGTATTTTTGGATTAGGATATGTTGGATGCGTTACAGCGGCTGTAATGACAAAAGATGGTCATACTGTAGTTGGTGTTGATGTGAATAAACAAAAAATAGAGATGATTAACAGCGGTGATTCTCCTATTGTAGAAAAAGATGTTGATGTGTTGATAAAAGATGCGTACACTAAAGGTTTGCTGACTGCAACTAATGATACCAAATACGCAATACAAAATACTGATGTTTCTGTCATTTGCGTTGGAACTCCTTCTTCTAAGGAAGGAACTACTGATTTGATTTATGTCAAAAAAGTAATAGAGCTTATTAAAAATGCGCTTATTGAGTTAGGTAAAAATCATACAATAATTGTTCGTTCGACAATTCCACCAGGGACTATTGAAAACCTGATACTGCCGCATTTCAAAGAAATGTCTGATAGGGTTGGTGTGTGTTTTAATCCTGAATTTTTAAGAGAGGGAACTGCTGTTGCAGATTATTTTAATCCTCCTTATATAATTGCGGCTGTTGACTCAGAGAGTACAAAAAAAACACTTGAGGAATTTTACAAGAGTATTGATTCTGAGATTATATTTACTTCTTTTAAGATTGCAGAGAGCTTGAAGATGATTAATAATGTTTTTCACGCGTTAAAGATTGTATTTGCTAATGAAATTAAGCGTTTTTGCGAAGGCTATAACTTAGATGCTTTTGAAGTAATGGATTTAGTATGTAAAGATAAAAAATTGAATATATCTACAAAATATTTAAAGCCAGGATTTGCTTATGGGGGCAGTTGTTTGCCAAAAGATTTGAAAAGCTTTGTGACAATGGCCAAAAAGAAATATATAAATCTGCCTGTTTTGGAAGGTATTGCTAAATCTAATGATGAGCATATTGCAGATGCAATAGAAAAGATTTTTTCTTTTAAATCTAAGAAGATAGGCATGGTTGGGATTAGCTTTAAACCAGGAACAGATGATTTGCGTGAAAGTCCATATGTAAAGCTGGTTGAATACTTTTTGGGTAAAGGGTATAACATAAAAATATATGATCCTAATATCAATGTATCAAAATTGATGGGTGCCAATAAAGAATACATAGAAAAAGAATTGGGGCATATTGATCGATTGCTTGTTAAAGATTTAAAAGATGTATTTGAGAATGATATTATATTGCTGGCAAGAAATGAAAATATTGATAAATTTATATCAGAGAGACATTTTGTCTTAGATTTAAGGTGAATAAAATCAAGAAAAAAAAAATTCTTTTTGATATAATACATTTAGCACATCTTAACTTTTTTAAGAATGCAATCAATGAATTCCATAAAAGAGGGTATGATGTTGAAATTACATATCTTGACAGGGGAAAGATTGCAAAAGTATTGAAAAAAGAGCTTCCTCAATATAAACATACTAAAATTGGCACTTACAGCAAAACAACTTTTGGAAAGATTCCTATGATTTTAGAAAGGGTGTTTAGATTCTTTTTTTATTTAATGAAATCAAAACCACATATAACTACAGGGGTGGGAGATTTTATTCTTGCTTTTTCATCCAGATTGTTTGGTATCCCGTCAATAATGTATTATGACGATTTCGAATTTAAAGTTAATTTTAATCTGTCTGATTTTTTTGGGACGCGATTGTATGTTCCTTATTGTCTTCCAAAAAGCTCAAAAAAAATCATAAGATATAAAAGTTTTAAGGAGTTAGCTTATCTGCATCCTGATATATACAAACCTCAAAAATCAATAATTACAAAAATTGGTTTAAAAGAAAATGAATATGTTTTCATTAGAGAAGTTGCAGGAATAAGTATGAATTATACTCAACTTGAAAAAGAAAGTCTGCTTGGTCCAATAAAATATCTTCATAATAAAGGAATTAAAATGATTCTATCATTGGAAGATAAATCGAGGCGTAAATTTTATGAACCATATTGTACAATACTTGAAGAGCCTCTTGAAGACTTATATTCGATAATGCATTATGCTTTGTTTAGTATTTCTTCAGGAGACAGTATGGCAAGAGAATCTGCTCTACTTGGTGTGCCATCTATATATACTGGCGGAAGAACTATGTATGTAAACAATCCGTTCTTAGAATGGAAGGGCGTATATAAATTAGAAAGACAAGAAGACATAATTAATACTGCCAATAAGTTGCTTAATAAGAAAATAAAACAGACTTGGTCTAAAAAGATAACTAAGATTATTAAGAAAAATTTGGCAGATACAACTCAAGTCATTTTAGACTCTTTAAATAAAAATCTTGGTGTTTAATTTAACGTTTTATATTCTAATAATTTATTTTTGTAATAAATTTTGAGGTTTGTTGTATTGTTTTTTGTAATTCAATACAATAACAGGGTATTTTGATTCCAAATCCCGGAGAATACCATCCTCTTATTGGATTAAGATTGCCTTTCTGTCTTATTATCCTAAGTTTTTTGTCTAATGTTAGTTCAATCTTTGTTCCTTTATTTTTTAATATCAGCACATTGTTTTTTTGTTCTATTTCTACGTCAGGATGTAAATTAAAGAATAATGAGATTGAATGTTTATTTTTTGTCTTTATATTATCCTGAATTTTAATTTCTTTTTTTAGTTTATTATGTATTAAATGTCTGTCATGAATAACTCCAATGTTTTTATAGCCGTTATGATAAGCAATTATTTCATCCTTTTCTTCAGAAATATTAGCTTTTGTTATCTTTGTTTTTGCTTTTCTTCCAAAAATAAAAGTGCCTTTTATTTCGGATTGATCAAGATTATCGATTTTTATTGTATTGTGCGCTTCAGTTGATTTAAAAAAATTTCGCCATTTTTCATTGTTATGGTAAATATAAGTTCCGGGGTCAATAAAAAATTCTTTATTGTTTACAGTCAAAAGGATGCTCAATGCATCACAATGTCCGTGACCGGCTGTTGATAGATAACCTAATCCGCCGCAATCAAATATTAATGAAGCATTATTATTTTGTGATATCAAATAACCACCTTTATGGAAGATTTTGCTGCTTGGAAGTATTTTATTTATTTTTGCGATTTTTTTGTATTTTTCTAATCCTTTTATTCCAAAAAGCCAGAATGTTTTTTCGTCAATTTTTTTAGCTTGGTGCTTGAATTCTTTGCTTGAGTATAATATTGCTAAGCTAGCCAGAATTGACTCTGTTTTATCTCTTTTTTGTTCTTCTAAATCAATCAAATGCGCATAATCAGAATCTCCTATGTCAGGAATGATTTTTCTGTTTTGATTTAAACTAAGCAAAAATTTGCCTGCTTTTTCTAATTTTTGTTTGTATTCTTTTGGTATATTATTTTCAGCAGTGATAAACGCCTGTAAATACAAATCCAAAATAAAAATAAGATAATTGGTTGATTGTTCAGCACCAACACCATCATCATATATTTGATTGATTGATTCATTTTGTAATAACCGTGTGGCCCTTTTATTCCATTTTTTTGAATTTTTAAAGTAAGGAAAAACCTGACTTACTAATTTAAGCGCAGCAAGCTCTCCTGTGAGATGATTATTTGCTGAAGAGTATAAAGATAGATTATTATAAATCATGTCTGTTTGCAGGTATATGGATTTTACTATTTTCTTAAATCTTGCTTCATTTAGCCCTTCATAGTTTTGGATAAACTTCAAGCACCATATCCAATTTATTGTTCTTATTGCAAGCTCTAATCCAGAAAACCAATTGATTGTATATGCATAAGGATTTTGTTTAATCCAGGATTCTATTTGTGTGAGAATTTCTTCTGCATATTTTTTTTGATTTGTCAGGTAATATGCTTTTGCAAGTACAGCTAAATGACTATGCCTATTTAATTCCCATACATATCTTACATATCCATATCGAGGGTCTGCATGATGTAATTTACCAATATATTTTTTTGGCCAAACTTTGTTTGTTTTATAATCTTTGTTCCAATTTATTTCTTTTCCCAGATTCTTTTTAACATCGTATATAGGAATAACGTGTTGGCAATACTGATTTGCTAATTTTTCTACGTTTTTAATATTGAAATATTTCTTATATTCTTTGATTATTTTGTCTTTTGGATAATGTTCAAAAAAGAAATTTCCTCTTTTTGAGGTTTTAAAGTTGTCTAATAGTTCTTTTTTATCTAATTTTTGAAGGGAATTTCTATTAAGGTTTGTTATTTGTTTAATTCTACTTATGATATCCCTATCAAATTTCCATTTTATTCTGTATAATATTTCAGCAGGGCTTGTACAGGATAGTCTTGTGATATAATATTTTAATTTTTTTATATCCATCTTTTGTTATCTATAGATTATTTATTTTTTTAAGTTGTTTTGCTCTTTTAATAACTAAAAATAATTTTACTAACATCCATTCAAATGGGAATTTAAAAAATCTTAGTTTCCATCTTAATGTGGCATCAAAACTTAGTATCCAAAAAGGTATTAAAAGTATAGGTGTTATGAATTTCTTTCTTAATTCATCTTTATAAAAAAGGAATCTGGATATATAACTAATACTTTCATATTCCATTTTTTTCATTCCAGTTATCCAAGGTACATTAACAAAAGTATACGAGAAGTTTCCCCATTCTTTAAGTGTTTTAGGCGGCTTAAAACCATATTTTTTAGATGTTTCAAACAAAGGTGACCCAGGATAAGGGGTATAAATAGCAATCATATTAATTAATACTTTTGGGTCCAATTTTCTTAGCTTATCAATTAAATTAAATGTCTTTAAATTGTCTTGCTTTGTTTCTATAGGTAAGCCTATCATAAAACTACATTGTGCTTGTACGCCTGCTTGTTTACATAAACTAACTGCATTTATTATTTGTTTAACTGTGATGTCTTTTTTAATGTAATTTAATATTTTTTGTGAGCCAGACTCACAGCCTATTTGTATTTCTCTAAGGCCTGCTTTATGGGTAAGCTTCAAAAAATCTATATTAAACCTGTCAAAATAGTCAGCTCTGCAGTTTGTTCGCCAAGTAAACTTAAGCTTCCTTTTGATTATCTCTTTAATTATTTCTTCTGCTCTTTTTATATCTGTAAAGAAATTATCGTCTATGAAATTTATTTCATTAACTTTGTACGTTTTTAAAATATATTCTATTTCATTAATTACTTTTTTTGTCTTCTTTTTTCTCCATATTCTTTTATTGAATACTAAATTGTAGCAGAATGCACATCTATGTGGACATCCTCTAGCAGATTGTACATCAAAAATTCTATATTTTTTCACATTTATGAAATCCCAATTAGGCATAAGAAGTTCGTTTACATCAAGAAGTTCAGCACTGGGTGTATTTATAATTTTTCCATCTTTTTTAAAAACAATACCTTTTATCTTATCTAATGGTTTGTTATTTTCGATGGATTTAATCAATTCAACTATTACTTTATCTCCTTCGCCTTTTATAATAATGTCAACATATTTGTTTTGTATAGTTTGTTGGGAAAGTATTGATGGATGAACACCACCCCATACAATTGGAATTGAAGGATTTAATGATCTCGCGAATTTTGCGAATTTTAAAGCAAAAAGTGCTTGCATACCAGTCATTGTAGTGATGCAGACAGCAATTGCATCTTTTATATTTGCTCTTATTTTTTCTTTATAATTATGTTCAACTCTAGTATCAACAATTATTGGCTCATATCCTGCTTTTTGCAAGCTTGTGCTTAAATAAATAAGAGATGAAGGCATTCTAGGTTTAATAGGATCAAAGCCAGTTCTTGGGTATATTAGTAATATTTTTTTTCTTTTCATTGTAATTACATGGGATAGTTATTAATATTAGGAAAGGAAATCTATTTAAATAAATTACTGTTTGACAGCTATATATTAGGGTAAAAACATGACAGAAAAATTTATATGGAAGCATCGTTGGAAGAATAAAGCTAAAAAGATCATGAAAAGCACTTCTTTGGACTTTTTTGCACAAAGAGCTTTTTATGTGCTGGATAAGTACGTTTCTGCTAAAGATAAAAAAATACTTGAAATCGGCTCAGGCACAGGAAGATTTTGCATTGCTTTAGCAAAAAAATATCCAAATAAGGAAATAATAGGTATAGATTATACTGATGAATCTGTTGAATTGTCAAATATTGGAGTTCAGAAAAGGAATTTAAAGAATGTGAAATTTATCAAAGCGGATTTATTTAATCTTCCTTTTAAAGATGGATCTTTTGACTTTGTTTTTGAAAATGGTGTTATTGAACATTTTAAGAACTATCAAGATGCAATTAATGAAATGGCCAGAGTAACAAAAAAGGGAGGTACAATAGCAGTGAATACAAATAACTGGTATTGCTTTCCTAAAACTTTTGAAAAAAAAATATTGGGTAAACATTATCCATTTGGATATGAAAAATCTTTCAAACATAAAGAAGTTAGAGTTGCATTTAAAAATGCTAGATTAAGCAATATTGAAGTTTTTGCATATAATCCTTTTAATTATATAGTTAGATTTTTCTTTTTTAATCAAACGTTGAAAAAAATCATTGAGGGGCTTGCAATTTTCATGGAATCTTTATTGGATTTAATAACATTTAAAAAATTTTCGAGAACATTTGGTTATATGCTTTTTGGAAAAGGAAGAAAATGATAGGATTACTTAAACGCTTACATAAATTATTAAAAAAATATGGTTTTAATATTTCGTTGGGTATTTTTTCATTCAACTTTTTGTATAGAATAGTAAGAACAGGGTTAACAGATTTATTGAAAAAAGAAGTGAATAAAGGTGATGTTTTTATAGATATTGGAGCAAATATAGGGTATTATTCTATAGTGGCTTCTAAGCTAGTTGGTAAAAATGGTAAAATATTTGCTTTTGAGCCTGATTTAATAAATTATAAAAAATTGATTAAAAATCTTAAGAGGAATAGGTGTAATAATATAATTCCCTTGAATGTTGCTGTTTCTGATAAAGAAAGTAAAATTAAGTTGTTTATTTCAGAAGATAATGCTAGTGATCATAGGACTTATGGTATCGAAGGAAGAAAAAGCGTTTCTATAAAGTCTATATCTTTAGATGATTATTTTAGTAAAAATAATGTGACAAAAGTTGATTTTATAAAAATAGATGTTCAAGGTTATGAGCCGGTTGTTTTTAAAGGGATGGTTAAAACACTCAAAAATAATAGGAACATTAAAATTATTACAGAGTTTTGGCCTTTTGGCCTAAAAAGTGCTGGGTATGATGCATTAAAATATTTACAAGATTTTTCTGAATTAGGATTTAAATTTTTTCTGGTTAAAGAAAGAAGTAAATTTGCAAGAGAAATATCTATCAATGAAGCAATGAAACTATGTCCTAAAAAGAAATCAATAGATATTTTATGCAAAAGATAATTTTTTTATATTTTTCGTTCTGCATATAAATTAGGTTTAGTGTATATGAAATATTGAAACGTAAAAAAGTTTATTATAAAATAAATCGCAGTAAGGATTAAATAAATTGTAGCTATTATGTGTGCATTAAATCCCAAATAATAAAATAGAAACACTGCTACAGATTCTTTAATGCCTATTCCTGAAAATGATATTGGTATAAAACTTATAATAAGACTAATTGAATTTATTCCAACAATTAATAAAAGTGGTGCTTCAATCCCTAATATGCTTAATGTAATAGCTATTATTAGTGCGTTATAAATTAATTTTGAAACATTTATTAATACGGCAAGAAACAACAGATGTGGTTTTTTAAATATAGATTTAAATTTTTTATAAAAACCAGTCATTACACTAGCATATTTGCGTAATATGTATTTTTTGATTAAAAATCTAATTTTCGAATTGGTTATAGTAAACAAAAAGCCAAAAATAATAATTAAAAATATTATTAATATTAAATGCCAATTATATAATGAATTAAAATATATGTATGCAGTAAAAATAGCAAACAATAATAGTGTTATCATAGTAAACATTTTATAAATAATAAATGATGCAGAAGATTCCCCCATAGAGATATTGTACTTTTTTTTTAAAAAATAAACTATGCTAACCTCACCACTTCTTGCAGGCGAGAATTGTCCAAGAGAGAAAGAAAACCAATTCATTTTTAAAAATTCTTTAAAAGATATTCTTTTTTTTTTATAATCTAATATAAGAAAAAGTGCTAAAGAATTTAATATGAGGGTCATAAAGTAATTAGTCATAAAAAGTCCTATTCCTAAAATAGGAAATATTATTAAATTATCTAATAAAATCTTGTAATCAAGCTTATATATCAAAATAACCAATATAATTAAGCTAATTGCAATTTTTATAGTCGTTGTTAAATAATTTTTCTTCATTTTCTATTCATATCAGCCAGGAATCCAAAGAATGCTATCTGGATTCCTACAAGTATTAACAGCATGCTTAATATAACCCTTGGAATTCCGCCTGCACTTCCGACAGTTATTATTTTGTATAAGATAAACAGGCCAATCAAGACACCAGCTATAATAAACATTAATCCAATCCTGC
>CAYWLA010000051.1:0-8940 GCA_964458955.1 uncultured Methanosarcinales archaeon | reverse complement strand
TGTCAAAGAGCATTAATAACAATTAATTATGAAACCTTGCAAAATCAATTTTTTCTAGGCTTCCAAATATAAACCTGGTCATTTTTTCTTGCTGTTTTTTTAAGCTTGATTCCAACAGATGTTCCTTTGTTTGCGCTGTTTACTGAAACCTTATTAATCTGCATTGAAGTTATCTTGTGTTTTAATGTTCCTGTTGTTGGGCCTATGATAATTATTGTATCTCCTTTTTCAATTATTCCGCTTTGAATAACAATTTCAGCTGCCATTGGTTTTGCATAAAAATTTTTTACAATCCCGACAAATTCTTTTATATGTGTTGATTTTGAGCCATAGCATTCTGACCATTGGTTTGAGGGCTTTCCAAGAAAAAATCCTGAGTGAAACCCTCTGTTGTACACTGAACTCAGTTTTTTAAGCAATATTTTTTTATTTTTTTCATTGAGGTTATTTTCATACCAAAGGTCTATTGCCTTCCTGTAAGCTGAAACAACCTCGCTGACATATTCAGGACTTCTTGCTCTTCCTTCTATTTTTAATGCTTCAATACCTAAATCAAGGATTTTTTCAATAAAAGGCATTGTGCATAAATCCTTCGGGCTTAAAACATAATTGCTTCCTAAAACATAAGAATGCCCTTCTTCATTATCAGTTATTGTATATTCTCTTCTGCATGGCTGCAAACAATCTCCCTTGTTTGCACTCTTTCCAAAAACATCCTGGCTGAGGAAGCATCTTCCTGATATGCTAACACACATTGCCCCATGTATAAAGATTTCAATCTCTGCTTTTGTTTTCTTTTTTATCTGTTTTATCTGCTCAATAGTGCATTCTCTTGCAAGGGTAATTCTTTTTGCTCCTGCCTTTCTGTAAAACTCACATGCATAAGAATTGCTTGCGCTTGCCTGCGTGCTCAGAAATGCGTCAATATTCTGCTTTTTGCATTCTGAAAGAACAGACATATCCCAGCAGATGATTGCATCCACGCCTGCTTTTTTTGCTGCTTTGATAACTTTCTTAACTTTTGCAATCTCATTTTCAAAGACTATTGTGTTAACTGTAAGATAAATTTTTACATTTCTTTTATGGGCATATGATACAACATCATGCAGCTCTTCAAGAGAAAAATTTTTTGCTGTAATCCTCATGTTAAACTCATTGACTCCAAGATAAACTGCATCTGCTCCTGCGTTTATCGCAGATACAAGGCTTTCATGATTTCCTGCTGGAGCCATAAGCTCTGGCTTTTTTCTTTTTTTTGATGCCATAATAAAATAAAATTGTTTTAAGTATATAAATATTACCAGACAAATTGTGGCCATATTAAAACATTTTATTCCACTAGTCTATGACTATTGGTTTATAATGGAATAAAATGTGCTCAAAAGTGAGGAAGTCTAGTATGCTGTCAGTCTGTGATTAGTAGTGCCTCCGAGCTTTTGACAAATCATAAAATCTATAGAAACAATAAAATATTTAAGTTAACTAATTTAAAAAAATAATATGCAGCTTAAAGATATAAAGAAAGATATACCAATCCAGGCCTATTGTGTTTTAGAAAAAGAAATTGAAGAATTAAGGCCATGCCAGGAAAAATCAATAAAGAAAGGGTTATTAGAAAGAAAAAACATCCTTGTCTGCACTCCAACTGCAAGCGGAAAGACATTATGCGCCGAGCTAGTATTCACAAAAATAATTCTTGAGAAAAAAGGAAAAGCTGTTTATGTAGTCCCATTAAAAGCACTTGCTTCTGAGAAATTCAAGGAGTTTAAAAGAAAATATCCTTTTATAAAAACAGCAATGTCTATAGGGGATATTGATTCCTCAGACCCTTATCTTGTTGATTATGATTTGATAATAACCACAAGCGAAAAATTTGACTCATTAATCAGGCACAAGGCTGTTTGGCTTAATGATATTGCCTTGGTTGTTATTGATGAGATTCACTTATTGAATGACCCTGGAAGAGGCCCAACTTTAGAAATAGTAATAACAATATTAAGAAAACTTCTGAAAAACATACAGATTGTGGGCCTTTCAGCAACAATAGGAAATCCAAAGCAATTGGCAAAATGGCTTGATGCCGAGTTGGTTGAAGACAACTGGAGGCCTGTAAAACTCCACAAAGGAATTTACCTTAACGGAAAAATAGAATTTGAATAAAAGAAAAAATAAATAAAAAAATTACTTCCAAAGCCATCCAAACAATCCCTTGCTTTTCTTTTCTTTCTGTGCAAGTTCCTGAAGCCTGTTCTGCTCCTGCTCCATATTTTGCACTTGCTCCTGCATCATTGCCTTTACTTCATCGTCGCAATCGCATTGTTCATAAAGCTGCTTTAATTCCTGTATTCTCAACCTGTTTTGGTTTACTTCTTGTTCAATCTCTTCTGCTGAATTTTCATCCCCGCCTGAAAAGAACCTTGCAAAGGCGCTTTTTGCCTGTATTTTCTCCTCTGCATTGAGCGTTGCCTGAACAGAATTATTAAACTGGCGTGCAATCTGGGAAACATTTTTTCCAATTCCACCAACTAAATCTTCCATTGCAAGAAGAGAATGTACAGCTAATCTAACCTGATTTTGATTTTGATAAACATTCTGCTCTTTTTCACTTTTTCCCTCAAGCTCCTGATTCATTGCCTGCTGCTTTTGCTGAACCATTTCCTGAAGCTGTGTTTTTGTCTCGGCTTTTAATTCCTGCCTCTGCTGAACCATTATTTGAGTATCTTCACCTTGATTTTGAGTCTGCTCTTCTTCCTGAACCTGCTGTCCCTGTCCTGTGTCTTGTTCATCAGAGCTTTCAGCCCCATTTGTTCCCTGCTGGCCTTGTGATCCATCCTCAGGTTCTGTATTTTGTCCGGTACCTTGACCATTAATACTTCCTTGAGCAGCAAAAACTATTGAACTCAATAAAAAAATACTAACAAATAAAACAAATATTTTTTTCATAATATCACCTCTTAATCAATAATAGTTATAACTATATTTAAACTTTTCTAAAATCATCAGAAAATTAGTTTAAGTTTCAATAAAAAATAAAATAAAAAATAAAATTATTTATTTAATCTCTGAATATACTTCTCCAAAGACTGTCATAGATGTTATTGTCAATGCCATATTCCAGAATCCCATTAATATCAAAGGTATAATTACTGTGATTGTTGTTGCAGCTGCTAATGATGCTACTATCAATCCAATAACCATTGCATAAACAATTAAAATAATCCATGCAACAAAGTACTTTGATGTAAATGCCTTCTTAAAAACATCTCCAATTTTAAATGCATCACCAAATTTCCATTTTTCAACAAAAAACATTATTGCCATTGGTAGTATATATGCTATTAAAACTGCAAACAATCCCAAAAATGCGAGTGTGCTTCCTGCTGATCCAAGGCCCTCAATAAATGTCTCTGGATTTGATGATAATATTCCTCCCATTATTTTTAAAATCAATGGCCCTACAAATAAAACTGATAGTAAAGCCAATGGCAGGAAATATATTACTGAAATCAAAAATACCAAGAAACCCCTAATCCAAAGATTTCCCCAGTCTGCCCATTCAGGCAGTTTTGATTTTTTCTTTATAGCTGTTTTTGCACATTCCAAGCCATAACCTGAAGAGAAAAATCCTGTTATTATGCTCACCCAAGGAATCATGTACATAAGAGCCCCAATCCCTAACTTCTTAAAGTCCTGAAAAGGCCTTTTTATTGCTTCTCCAAAATTAACCATTTTATCACCTCTTAAATAGTTTTATATTAATTTAGTATTAGAATTATTTAAACCTTTCTATAATCCAATTCCAGAAATAATTATTTCAGGGTCAAACTCTTTTAGGTCATCATATTCCTGGCCTGTACCCAAATACAAAATAGGCTTTTTTGTGACATAAGAAACAGAAATTGCAGCTCCCCCTTTTTCATCAACATCTGATTTTGTCAGTATAATTCCATCTATTCCGACTATCTCGTTGAACTTTTTGGCCTGCTCAACACAGTCATTTCCTGTAATGCTTTCCCCTACAAAAAGGGTTAAATCAGGCTTTGCAACCCTAACCAGCTTTTTAACCTCATCCATTAGATTAACATTTGAGTGAAGCCTTCCGGCAGTATCTATCAATACAACATCCTGTTTTTTGGCTTGAGCATATTTTATGGCATCATATGCAACAGCTGCTGAGTCAGAGCCATAGTCATGCTTTATCATTCTTACACCAAGCTTGTCAGCATGTAATTGTAACTGCTCAATCGAAGCTGCCCTAAAAGTGTCTGCTGCTGCAATAACACATTTAAGCTTATTTTTTTGAAGCAGTTTGCATATCTTTGCTATTGTGGTTGTCTTGCCAGAGCCATTAATCCCAACAAAGCAGATAACAAATGGTTTTTTCTCTTTTGCTTTCTCAACAAGATTTATTTTATCAACATCAAACAATTCATCCAAAGATTTCTTTAGGGTTTCAATTATTATGTCCTTAACTTTTTTTCTTAAAATCTGTTTTTCAACAAGCTCCTGCTTTAGGTCCTGTTTTATTTTTTCAATTACTTCAACAGCAACATTATTTTCCATTAATGCAATTTCTAGTTCAAAAAATAAATCATCAAATTGCTTTTCAGAAAGTGTTTTCTTGGATATAATTTCTGTTATCTTTTGAAAAAATCCTTTTTTCTTCTCAGTTGATTCTTCTTTAATTTCTTCAACTTCTTCTGATTTTTCCTCAAGTTCCCCAAATTCTTCTTCTCTAAATTCTTTCTCTTCTTTATGTTTTTCTTTTAATTCCTCAACTTCCCTCTTTTCTTCTCTTGGTTTCTCTTCTGCTTCTTCAACTTTTTTAGGTTCCCTGACCTTTTTCTTTTCTTCTTTAGGCTCTTCTTTAGTTTCTTCTTTTTCTTTTTTAGGCTTTTCTTTAACCTCTTTCTTTTTCTCTCCAAATGGTTTTTCTTTTGCTTCCTCTGGCTTTGGAGCTTCCTCTATCTCCTCCTCAACTTCTTTTGAAAATTTGGATAATACTTTCTTGAGTTTATCTTTAAAGAAATTAAACATATTTATTCCTTCTTTTCAGTTATTTTATTAATTTCCTGCTCGAGATTTACAGCCTGCAGATTAATCTTCTGCATTTCAGCAAGTATCAAATCTCTGTACTGTTTTATAATATCTAATCTTTTTTTAAGCAGCTCTTTTGTTTCATCAACATTCTTCTTAACAACAATATTGCTGCCAACATTAACAAGTAGTTCCTTGTTATCCTTAAGCTCAGCATTTGCAAATACTCCCGGGCTTAGTGAAACAAGTATATTTGTTCCAACAGATGTCTTATTAAAATCATCCAATGCCTGGATAGTATTGTTTAACTCAACTAATTGTTCGTCTAACATGGTTATCTGTTTTTGAATCTGTTTCATCTGCTCGTCTAAAAACTGCAGCTCAAGGTACATTTTTTGTAATTCTTTTTGATTTTCTTCCATAATACACACCTAATTAATATACTCTAAAATTTTATTCCTTGTTTCTTCAATGTTTTTTATTTCCCTTAGCTCCTCAGCTAATTTTCCTTCATTAAAAACATGTGTTATCCAATCACTAAAATCATTTTTTTTACTGTTTACATGATGTTTAAATGTTTCATTATTAATCTTATCTAATTGTTCAGCCAATTCCCTTAAGTTTTTTACCCTTACTCCACCATTAAATACAAAATATTGCTCAGGTCTTATTTCTTTTTTATTATAGTTTAGTTCTTCATTAACAAGTTTTTCTGCTCTTAATCTGTTTAGCATTATCTCAATTTCACCAAAATGCTCTTTCTGCAATAAATTAATTTTCCTTTGGTTTGTTAAATGCAGTAAAGGGATAAATGTTAAGACCTTATCCTCTTTGCTGTCAGAAGGAATTAATTCTGTAAAGGTTAGTCTCTTGCTTTTGTTCTTAAAGAAAAATCCTGTTATTTTTCCATAAACTTCTTTTATAATGCTTGTTATTTCCACTGATCTCTTAGGAGCCTCTACCTTTGATGTTGGAATACTTCTCATAACCCTTCTTTTTTTGACTTCAAGTGCCTTTTGCAAAGCATCCATTAAATCATAAACAGATACTTTTCTTTTTCTTGGCTGGGGTGTTCTTGGTGTCAATAAAGGCTCGTCAATAGCTATTGACCCTGCCTGGCCTGCCTGAAATTCGCTTTCAAGTTCGTCATAAAAATCTCCTTGTAATTCATCCAAATCCTGGCCTGCCATAAGCCTGTCTAATTCTGTTATATCCTCTCCAACAAGCCTGTTTGATTTAATTCTTAATAAGATTGCTGCTGCAAGGACTATCTTGCCGGAAATCCTAAAATCAAGATCCTTTAATTTCTTAAGCATCTCGAGATATTTCTGTGAAAGCAGCGAGATGTTAATGTCCCATGGGTCCATCTGCTCTGTTTTTATAAGATCAAGTATTATGGACTGCCAAGTTATCTCATCCTTATCAAATAAAAGCTCAAATATTTTCTCCTGCATTTTAAAAAATTGAATTAATAAAACTATATAAACATATCGGAAGTAGTTGTAAATTTAATTATAAAATAAAAAGATTTTTATAGAATTCTCTTTTCTCTTAAAAATAAGGGCCCATAGTCTAGTGGCTATGATGTTGCCTTTACACGGCGAAGGTCCCCGGTTCGAATCCGGGTGGGCCCACCATTTTAATTTTATATTATTATGCGACAGTAGTTTAGTGGTATGATACGTCCCTGCCACGGACGTGACCCGGGTCCGAATCCCGGCTGTCGCATTTCTATTCATAGAAACCTTTATATATTGCCTAAAAGTTCCTTTTTTTAGTTTTTGGGCCCGTAGCTCAGTCTGGTTTAGAGCGCTGGTCTTATAAGACAACTTTTGGTACAATTTAGGAAAGCCAGAGGTCTGGGGTTCAAATTCATAATTTATGATGAAAGTCCCCGCGGGCCCATCTTGCCCCGTTGGTGTAGTCCGGCCAATCATACCGGATTTTCGATCCGGTGACTCGGGTTCGAACAAATGGTTACGCCCATATAAAGTTCGCAACCATATCGAAAGTCCCGGACGGGGCATATTAATAATAAAAAACAAACTAAAAATGAAAAGAAGCTCACGAAGATGGAAGAAGAAAGGCCAGATGAGATGGAAATGGCAGAGAAAAAGAATTAAGAAACTAAAAAGAAAAAATGCTGCAAGGAAATAATAGTTGCTATCTTTTCATTTTTTAAGTCTCTTCAATGGACTTATAGGCTAATTTAAAGCAAAAGCTTTAAAAAGAACCTTAATATGCTCATTTAATCAAGTAAAGAGTAATCATCTCCAATATTCTTGCTTTTTTTTAAGCATAGAGAATGTATACTTAACAGTTGACTGTTAAGTATGAATAAGAGTGCATTTGGTAATGCAAAAAGGCTTAAATAACCTTGTATTAAGCTAAATTCCAATAAACAGCCTTATATTAAAAGGATCTTTAATAATACCCGTTGATCCTGCGGGAGATTACTGCTATTAGGATTCGACTAAGCCATGCAAGTCATGGGGTCCTTCGGGACACCGGCAGACTGCTCAGTAACACGTCGATAATCTAACCTTAGGTTTGGGATAACCCTGGGAAACTGGGGCTAACACCAAATAGGGGAATTCTTCTGGAATGATTTTTCCCTTAAAAGCAATGCCTAAGGATGAGTTGGCGGCTGATTAGGTTGTTGGTGGGGTAATGGCCCACCAAGCCGAAGATCAGTAGGGGTCTTGAGAGAGATAACCTCGAGAAGGGCACTGAGATACTGGCCCTAGCCCTACGGGGTGCAGCAGGCGCGAAACCTTTACAATGCACGAAAGTGTGATAAGGGAATCCTAAGTGCTTTGCTTTTTGCAAAGCTTTTTTCAAGAGTAAATATCTTGGAGAATAAGTGGTGGGAAAGACTGGTGCCAGCAGCCGCGGTAATACCAGCGCCACAAGTGGTGATCATATTTATTGGGCCTAAAGCGTTCGTAGCCGGTTTGATAAATCTTCTGTGAAATTGTCAGGCTTAACCTGACAGCGTGCAGAAGACACTATTAAACTTGGAACCGGGAGGAGTCAGAGGTATTCTTTGGGGAGCGGTAAAATGCTATAATCCTAAGAAGACTAACTGTGGCGAAGGCGTCTGACTAGAACGGATTCGACGGTGATTGGACGAAAGTCAGGGGAGCAATCCGGATTAGATACCCGAGTAGTCCTGACTGTAAACTCTGCGAGCTAGGTGTTGCATATTCTTCGGGAATATGCAGTGTCGAAGTGAAGACGTTAAGCTCGCCGCCTGGGAAGTACGGTCGCAAGGCTGAAACTTAAAGGAATTGGCGGGGGAGCACTACAAGGGGTGCGGCGTGCGGTTTAATTGAACTCAACGCCGGAAATCTTACCAAGGGCGCCGGCAGAATGAAAGTCAGGTTAAAGACCTTACTTAACAAGCCGAGAGGTGGTGCATGGCCGTCGTCAGCTCGTGCTGTGAAGTGTCCTGCTAAGTCAGGCAACGAGCGAGACCTGTACCTATAATTGCTAACAACTCTTTCAGAGGATTGAGCACATTATAGGGACTGCTGTGGAAACGCAGAGGAAGGTGCAGGCTACGATAGGTCTGTATGCCCCGAATCCCTTGGGCTACACGCGCGCAACAATGGTAGGAACAATGGGATACAACTCCGAAAGGAGAAGTTAATCCTCCAAATCCTATCTTAGTCCAGATTGAGGGCTGTAACTTGCCCTCATGACGATGGAATCCCTAGTAATCGGACGTCAACATCGTCCGGTGAATATGTCCCTGCTCCTTGCACACACCGCCCGTCAAACCACTCGAGCAGGGTTTAGGTGAGACTTAATATATTTGATTAAGCCGAACCTAAGCTCAGTGAGATGGGTTAAGTCGTCACAAGGTAGCCGTAGGGGAACCTGCGGCTGGATCACCTCCTT
>CAYWLA010000050.1:0-9053 GCA_964458955.1 uncultured Methanosarcinales archaeon | reverse complement strand
GATGGATGAGGGATTTAAGAAAGCAGATCAAAAAATTGATGAAAGAATAGATCAATTGGCTTTAGCGGTGAAAAGTGGTTTTGATGAAAATACAAAACAGCATCATCAGATTTTTAATAGGATAGATAATTTGGAACAAGGACATGAAGAAATAAAACTGAGATTGGACGGAGTAGCCTATCGTTTTGAGGTGCAGGAATTGGATAGACGGTTAAAAAGAATTGAAGTCAAATTAAAAATCAAATAAAATCATAAAATAGCTTGACAAAGGTTTTAAATGTAATAAAATATAGTATAGAGAAAAGAAAAAGCGGTGGGGTTTTTTCTCAGGGATAGAAAACAAAAAAAAAGTTGACAATATTTTTAAATGTAATAAAATATATTGTAGAAAAAGCGGTGGGGCTTTTTCTCAGCGAAAGAAAACAAAGAGAAAAACAAAAAAATAAATTGAATATTATAAAACGGTGGATTTTTCATCTTCGATAGAAAATAAAATATAATATAAAAAGTGGTGGGGCTTTTTATTATATTGTTATCAAAAATTAAATTTTAAAAATTAAAACAAAAATCATTAATAAATTAACTTTAAAAGATTCCAGAACTTTTCTTCCTTATTTAGGTCGAATTCAGATAGGGGAATTTTGGATCTTCGATGGTTTTAAAAAAACATGAATCAAATTATAAGTTATATAAAAAATAAAATTAATCAAAAACAAAAAATTAAAATTACAATGAATAAAAACATGAATAAAAAAATATTTTCTTTAGCAGTAATCGGGATAGCAGCCCTATCTCTTTTATTTGTTTCTGGGATTGATAGTGCTCAGGCAAAAGTAGTGGGAGATTTGCCAGGCGCAGATACTGGTGATTTTTACATTGCCGCTTATTCTGATGCTCAGGATAGTCCTTGTGATGGGACACCTGACACTAGTGAAACTAAGTATGCTGAACATGATGCAGTGACAGGTGATACAACTTATAATAATGATAGTGATTATCTTTTAGATTTTGATGATGCTGATAATTCAACTTTTATCTATTTTTGCGAAGATGGTACTACTAATATTTTATCTAATATTGAAATTGTCCATGATGGAGGCGCAGCTAATCACGTTGTTGATTTAGGTAGAGTAACTGGGAATGGATTACATGCTGACTTAGCAAGTGATTATATAATTGTTTGCGAAGGTAGCACTCAGTTAACAACCGTTGATAAGCAGGTTGCTGCGAATACTTACAATCAATTCTTCCCAATGGATGATGAAGATAGTACTTATACTGATTTAAAAGTCTACTTTACTAATGGAGCTGCTGACGGTTGTACAGAAAATGGTACTAAAAGTACTGCTAAAGTAATTACAAAAGCATCTGCTTTACCAGATAATTATGCGGTTTATACGACTTTTGGTCCTGAAACCAAAGCAGTAGGTGATCTTCACGTAGATTTAGATGCTGCAACCATGGCTTTGGTTGATGGCAATAGTTATTCTATTGGTTGGGCAATTGAAACTTATACTTTGGCTGGTGCCCCAGATGGTTTGGATGATGCTGATGATGATTATGCTATTTATTATGATAAGCCAGGTTCTGATACTGGTACATTTACTTTAACAATAACTAGTGCTAGTAATGGTATTACAACTGTTTCTGGTGTTGATTATGATAAATTTACAGCTGGATATGATTTTGTAAATGATGTAGAAGATGATGCAGGCGGTGGTGTTCCTGCAGATATTGCTCTTATCACCACAGATATGGCAGTAGGTGCTGACACTTCGGTTGTTTTTTCAACCGTGCTTCATACTACGAATCTTTACGATATGTATACTGATTTAGGTGCTGCTTCGCAGACCATTTATTTTCAAAAACCAGCTGCTACTAATGTATATAGCAAAGCTATTGCTTCTAATGTTCTAGGTGATGATGCTATAGATGTAGCTAAAGTTTCTGGAACAGCGCATGCAGATATTTCTACAGGAGACAATGATTTATTTGAAGTTTATAGTGATGCTACTTGTACAACAGAAGTTTCGGCAATAGATGCTAATGGCGCTGCAAGCGCTTACGAAGTTTATTTTGAAGAAGAAGGTTCTGGTGCCTGGTACATAAAAGTAACACAAGATAATGGTGGCACTACTTATGAATCTTGTGGAAACCAAATTAGTGGATTAGCTACTCAAGCAGTTACTCAAGACCTTGATAGACAAGTAACAGCAGTAGTTCCAACAGTTGCAATTGGTCAAGATACAATAGATACAGTGTTGCTTGATTTTGATGTGGGTGGAAGCTGGACAGCTGCTACTGATGTTTGGTCTAGGGATATTGAATCTGGTACTGCTTACTTATATACAATAACTGGTGATAGTACAGTTAATGTTCTTGTTGCGGATGATGATGACGCAGATCCTACCGTTGGATTAGGGGTAACTGCGTATTATGTTTCTAAAGACGTTGATGCAGCTGATGTCACATTAAATGTGGCAGGAGTTGAAGGTGATGTACATGCTGATTTAGATGATGGCACTGGTGCTAGTGATATTGTTGAAATTTATTCAACTACTGATTGTAATACCACAAAAATAAGCACAGCTGTAGAAGGTGGAACAAATGCTGAAGATCCTGATTACGGAATATTTTATGAAGCAACAGGAGGAGCGACTGACTATTTTGCCTTATTTGAAGATAATACTACAGAAAGAGCTTGCATGAGGTTAGTTAATGCTACAGGTGGTGGCGCTGCTAATACTTTATCACCTCAATATAAATTAACCACAACTATTCCCGGAGCTAATGATGCTACAGGAGATCAGATTAATTCAATAGCAATAGATAATAATAAAGACGCAACATGGGATGTGTATGGAGATAATGCTGATGCAGCAGGATCAAACATTACTTATTCTGTTTCTGATGCTGATTCTAATCTCTATGCTTATTATGGCGCTGATGCTTCTGGAACACTTGTTCTTTTAAAAGAAAGTGGCGTTGTATTGTTAGGAGATGAAACTGCTATTATAGGCGTACTTTCTGGTGATATTGACCCAGCTTATGTTTCAACTAATGTTACTGGCGCAGTTAGTGGTGATGCCAATGGTTTAGTTGGAGTTTATCTTGACTGGGCCAATAATACTCCTACTGGTTTATCTAATTCACATTATGTTGTAGAAGACGGGACTGATACTTATGCTGCGTATGTTGACGCAACAGCAGGAACTGTTGTCAGTCCTGATGTAAAAGTTAAAGATTCAGCTGGTTATGTCAGCTGGACAATGAATGTAGGAAATATTGCAGGAGGCGCGAGCGTGGATGTTGATTTAGCTATTAAAGTTAATGGTGACACTCCAGATGTTGGAACAGATAACAGGGCATTCTTAGTTGATGATGATGCGCAAACAACTGCTTTGGCTGCTGGTATTCCAGATACAAGTACTGGTTTATATGTAATTTATACTATTGCTCATAACCCTGGAGCAATGTCCACAGATTATATTCAGGGATTATTCCAAACTCCGTCTAATGCTAATTTAGCTACTAATAAAAAATTAATTAGAAATATATCTGCTGATGTTACTCCATTAGCTGATTCTACTTGGTATGTTAGTAAAGTTTCAGGAGCTTCTAATGCAGATCTTGCAACCTTAGTAGTTTATACTGATGTTGCTTGTTCTACGGCTGTTAGTTCTGAAACCGTGAATCCAACCACTACTTATGCTCAATATTTTGAAGGCATAGATGCTACTCCTTATTATATAGGTACTGCAGATGCTACTCATACTACATGTCAAAAAACAGATATTAGTTTATCTGCTCAAGAAGCAACTGCTAATTTTGACAGGAAGCTTTCAGGAAGCGTTCCTGACGAAGATAGTACTACGATTGATGTTTTATCTTTAACAGTTGATACTGGCACCGAAGAATATTGGTCAGATACAGTTAATGGCGGGGCAAGCAATACTTATGCTGCTTATGTTGATAGTACAGATAGCGCTATAACTACAACTGCAGTTGTGTTTAAAGATGCTGCGACAGGAGGTGGTAATACCTTATTAACAATTTCTAAAGATTTAACTGGTGATGGCACAGTTGATGTTTCAGCAGCTCAAGGAAATAGTCACGCGAGTATTCAAGGAGCTGGAGAAGTTGATACGGTTTGCTATGGCACCTTACCTACTTCTAATGCTGATTGTTCTACTCAAGCAGCTACTGTTCAGCCTGGCGCTGCCGCAACTTATGAAATATTCTTTGAACAGATTTCAGCAGTAACAACTTATTATCTGCAAATAGCAGATTCAGATACTGGAACTTATTATTCATGGAATAAATTTACCTCAGGGGCTGCAGCAGCATATACTAATGTAGAATTGGATGGTAAATTAGATGGTTATGTTGCAGAAGCTTATGATTCCCCAACTACCAGAGTTCCTAATGTAACTATTAAGATGTACACTAACGGAGGTGATCCTGATACTAATCAGATTTCCTTAGCATATTCTTATACTGGAACAACAACTCCTGGTGGTAATTATAGAATGTATGGTAATTTGACTGATACTAATGATGCTCAATACGCTAAAGCGAGTTACATTACTCAAAGTGCTGTAGATGTACCTAATCTTCCTGATACTGTAAATATTGATTTAATTAGCGGACTTAAAATAACTGTAAAATACAATGCTGATCAACAATTAGTTGAAGGAGCTACAGTATCATTATATGAGTGTAGCGATGCTACTACTTGTCCTCAAACGACAATGGACCAATGTACTCATCCATCTGGAAATTGTACAATAGCTGGTGACAACACAGCTGGAAATGGTTCTAGTGGCGAGTATTACTTTACTGGAATGACTGTTAGTGATTATGTTCAGGTTAAAGTGGAAAAAACCGGATTTGACACTGTCTGGTCACCTGATCCAGTAGCTTTGGGCACAACAGATACTGCTTATGCGGTAAGTGATAGTTCTCAAGTATCAATGACGATTTATCTTATAAATCCTTCTCCAAGTTCACCAACTTTGGTGAGTCCAGAGAACGGGCTTGTAACTATTGACACTACTCCAGATTTAGCTTGGGTAGATTTAGGCGGTGATGAAACAAGTTATGAAGTTCAAGTTGATGATAGTGCTGATTTTTCAAGTGTTCATGCAGGAGGCGGAACAACTGCTAATGGTGCTACTAATACATGGACAGTTGATACTGCTTTAACTACTAATACTCTATATTATTGGAGAGTAAGAGGATGTGATTCAAATTGTGGTGATTGGAGTCCAGCAGGAAATTTCTATGTTAATACTGGATGGAATTCAATGGCCGCTCCAACCTTAGCTAATACAGCTGGTACTTCTCAAGTAACAGTTAGCTGGGCAGCTTTAACTGGAGCTAATAATTATAAAGTTTATAAGAAATCAAGTTCACCAGTTGCTAATACTGACACTTATGTTGGTGATACAGCTGGAGTGAGCTTTGTTGATTCTTCTGCCGATGGCACTTGGTTTTACGCTGTAGAGCCAATTGATATAACAAATACAGCTGGTACGATTTCTTCTCCTTCTGCTACTTCTGTTACTGTTGATACAGTTGCTCCAACAATTACAGTATCAACACCGCAAGGAGGATTTTACAATGCAGCTCAAGAACTTTCAGTTACTACTGATACTGCTTCTACTTGTTATTATTCAATAAGCGATATTTCTTATGCGGCAATGGCTGCTGGTGGAGGAACGGTTATGGTTGATGTAACTAATACTCATACTGCAACCCCAACTCCAGGGGCTCAAGGATTAATTAATTATTATGTAAGATGCAGAGATGATGCTGGTAGTAATGATATATTGTCTTCTGCCATTCTTTATTATACTTATGATACAGTAGTTCCAACTTACTCGTTGTTATCAGTTTCCTCTAATGGAGATGGACAAACAGTAGCTGGAGTACTGTATGCTAATTCAGGTGATACAGTAACAGTTAAGTTAGAAGCTTCAGAAGCTATTACTGGAGTTCCTACTGTATCAATTGGTGGAGAAAATATGGCATGTGCATTGAACGGAACATTAGTTACTTGTACGTTAACTCTTAGTAATGATGAAACATTAACAGCTATCATTGCTGCTGATGGAGCAGCTGATAGTGCAGGTAATGGAGATACTACTTATGGAGATGCTGGAGTTAATGTCCAGTTTGACTTTACTGTTCCAAATTTGACTACTGGTATTACTGCCCCTGCTGCAGCTGCTGTTGTAACAAATTCAGCCTTTACTGTAACTGTAAATGCTGGAGAGGCTGGTCTTACTTGTAAGTATAAAGTTCAAGCAGATGGAGGCGCAGTTCCAACCTTTGCTCAAATGGATAATTACTTAGCTGATTTAACTGATAATACTTATACAGGAACTGCAATTGTTCCTGCTGATGGAACATATGATATTTATACTTCTTGTCAAGATTACTCAGGTAATTTAGGAACAGATGACAATCAAGATTTTGTTGTTGATACTACTGGCCCTGCTATTACTGGAGTAGAACCAGATACAGAAGATTATGCTACTGGAGCTCAAACCATAACAATTACTTCTGCAGAGGCTATTACTTGTTATTATGCAACTGATGATTTGAAGACCGAGGTTCCTGGTACTGGATGGACTGCTTTTGCTACAGATCAGGGAACTACTAGCCCAGATACAGCAGGATTAACTCCTGCAGCACAGGGAAGAGCATTCTATTATGTGAAATGCGAAGATGCTAATGGATTAGAGATGACTGATAATATTGTTGTAACTTGGACTTATGATAATGTGGCACCTTCTTATGACCATACTGTTGTTTCGACTAGTGGATCTTCTAATGACTTCGTAAAGGAAAATGATACTGTGAGTATAGTCGTTGTTGCTAGCGAAGTTATGGGTACTGATCCAACAATTACTTTAGGTGGTGTTGCGCCAGACGTAGCTTGTACTGAGACTGGCACTAATTATGTATGCACATGGACAATGGATGCAGACTTTGCTGATGCTTCTACGCCTGACCTTTTGGTTACACTTGGTGAAGATTTAGCAGGAAATACTGATACTGATTTAACTGAAGCTGATATTGTGACAGTTGATAAATCAGTTCCAACATTAGGTACTCCTGCGCCAGCTAACGCTGCTACTGATCAGACAAGTCCAGTTACTTTAAGTATAACTGCTGGTGGAGCAGAAACTGGATTGGACTGCAGATATCATTTTTCAGCTGCTAAAGCAACAGCAGATATTGCTTTTGCTTCAATGGGTTATCTAATGTTTGATAATGCTGATGGGACTTATGGAAGTTATCCATATTTACCTGATGGCACTTGGTTCGTGAATATTAAATGTTGGGATGCTGCTGGAAATGAAGGAGAATTTGATGTTGCCGGCGCTGGTTATTCATTCACAGTTGGAACCGATCCTACTACAGTAACTGTAGATGGGATTTCAGCAACTAAATCATGGGCTTTAGCTGATGATGATTATGATAATGGATGGAGATGGGAATTTGATGTAACAGTGCCAACAGCTGAAGATAGTTTACAAATGAAATTTGCTAATTGGGCGAGCGGAAGTAATAGCATTGCTGCTGCTGATAATATCAGATTTTATTCAGATCAAGCTGATGTAGCAGTCGATGAAGATCATGCTATTGATATAACTGTTGCTGATACCTATAGTGCTGTAATGACCCTTACTGGTGATAGTGACACTAATCAATCTGGTAGGCAGATTAGCATAACTGTTGAAGCTAAAGTTCCTGTAGGTTCAGCCACTGGAGCTTATTCAACCAGTTACGGAATTCAATCTTTGTAACGTTGATTAATTAGAGGGGTAAATCTTACCCCTCTAATTATCTTAATTAAAAGCTGAATATAAAAATAATTATGATAAAAAAAGTATTAATAATTTTCGGAGTATTGATTTTAATTCTAGTAATAGTTCAATCAAGTTTTGCTTCTGAGACAGAAGGAACTATAGTTACAGGGTTAGACACAGGACCAACAGGAAACATTGCTTCAGCACCTACTGCTTCTCCAGCTGCAGGGTCTTATTCTTCTGAACAAACAGTAACTTTAACTGCTACTGGGGCTACTACAATTTGTTATACCATTAACGGAACTGATGCTTCTTGTGATTCTTCAATTGCATGTAGCGCAGGATCTACTACTTATACAGGAGCTATTACAGTAGGTTCTGATACTACAATTAAGACTGTTGCTTGTTATCCTCAAGATACTCCATCTAATTCAGCTTCTTATGTTTATGATATTAATCTTAGGGTTTTTGGGGGAGGAGGTTCTACTCCAGCCACTACTACAACGACTACAACTACTACTACAACTACACTTCCTGGTACCACAACCACTACACTTCCTGGTACGACAACAACTACAATACCTGCAGTAGAATCTGCTTGTCAGTGGTGTGGACTTGCTTGTCTTGAATTTCAGTCTTGGATGTATTGTCCTGCCTTAACTCCAGCTGCAGGATATATTTGTACAGAGGTAAATGGTGTGTGTACAAAAACTGTTGGAGTTCCTACTACCACAACGACAGTTCCTTCAGGAGATGGTAGTCTTTCTGCTTTGCAAGCTCGTATAGCTCAACTTCAAGAAATGATGAATAATTTATTAAGACAATTAGGCCTTCCTGTAGTGACTACAACTACTGTTCCTGGAGCAACAACTACTACAATAACTACTCCTCCAGTAACACTTACAGGTATTCCTGAAGGATTTACTTTTAAAAATAATCTTAGTCAAAATATGGTATCTGAAGATATTAGATATTTACAAAGATTCTTAAATTCTCATGCTGGAACTCAAGTAGCTGCTTCTGGATTAGGTTCTCCTGGAATGGAAACTAATTACTTTGGCGCTTTAACTAAAGCTGCGGTAATCAAGTTTCAAGATATGTATGTTTCTGAAATTCTTGCCCAATGGGGATTAACCAAAGGAAATGGTTATGTTGGTCAATCCACAAGAAAGAAATTAAATGAATTGTTAGGACAATAGATATAATCTTATTGAGATAAACAAACAAAAACCA
>CAYWLA010000049.1:0-9092 GCA_964458955.1 uncultured Methanosarcinales archaeon | reverse complement strand
TAATTAAAGTTTTAGAAGGAATGATTAGTTTAGAGGAAGTTCTTTCTATAACAAGGAAATATTAAAAATTTAGAAAGGGGGTTGACAAACTATTTTTCTTTGCTATACTAAAGATGCCGTTGTTTTGAGGAGCTTGCTCCAATTAACAGCGGCATTTTTTATTCATCAAAACTTTATATAGTTTTGATATTTGACAAACTTTATAAAGTTATATAATATATAGATATATGATTACTGCGGATAAATTAAAAATAATTCAAAATATTTCTGGGTTAACTCAAGAGATTCTTGCTAAAAAACTTGGGGTATCTTTTGCTACGTTGAATAGTTGGATAAATAAAAAGTCCAAACCACGTAGAAGCGCCCAAAAAAGAATTGATGATTTATATTATAAACATACAGGACAAAGAATCGTTCCAGATGACACCTTAAAGGCAAAAAAAGATATTATTATCAGCAAAAGCAGGGGATATAAAAATATTCTAAAAAAAATTCTTGAAAACCCTGATATTTATGACCAGTTTATACTCTCCTTAACATATCATACAAATCGTTTAGAAGGCAGTACTTTGACCGAAAACGAAACCAAGGCTATTTTATTTGACAATATTGCTTTGGCAAATAGAAGTATGGTTGAACAACTTGAAGCTAAAAATCATCAGGCTGCTTTGGAGTATTTATTCAGTTATCTTTATAAACCATTGCCTAAGATTAGCGAAGAATTAATCCTAAAACTTCATAGTATTTTAATGAATGGTATTAAAAGCGATGCTGGTTTTTATAGAAAACATGGAGTGCGTATCCTAGGAACTAATATTCCAACAGCTAATTATCTGAAAGTGCCTATTTTAATGAATAAATTAGTCAAAGATATCAATTTGAGGCAAAAAGATATAATCGCTCAAATTACCGAGATACACAGTCATTTTGAACAGATTCATCCTTTTTCTGACGGCAATGGCAGGATAGGAAGGTTAATTATGCTAGCAATGTTGTTAATAAAAAACTTACCTCCGGCCGTTATTAAACAAGAAAAGAAAAGATTCTATAATAATGGTTTAAGAAAATCGCAGCTTAGCGAAGATTTTTTACCGATAGAAGATTTTATTTGCGACGCAATATTGAAAGGTTTCAATATTTTAGAAAGAAGATCATTTTAGTCATTGCGAGCGAGTCACAGCATTTAGCCGTGAGCGAAGTGTGGCGGGTGGTAATCTCTAACGGGGTTGACAAACTATTTTTCTTTGCTATAATGGAGATGCTGTTGTTTTGAGGTATGTAGCTTGCTATATATCAATTGGCAGCAGCATTTTTTTATACCTTAAAATCATGTCAATTAAAATCTTTCGGGGTTGACAGAATAAATACAAAGATTTATAATTAGGACATCTAACACGTGTAACTTGAAAATTTAAAAAATTTAAGGAGGTGAACAAAATGTCTGATAAGATGACGCCAATTATTAAAATAGTAGGAGACTATTGTAATTTAAGGTGCATGTATTGTTTTTACCATGGTAAAGATCAATCGACCTTAACCATAATGAGCTATGGGCTTCTTGAAAAGCTTATAAAGGAATATACCAAGCTATATGAAGGTAACTTAACTTTCAATTGGCATGGTGGTGAACCGTTATTAGCAGGATTACCGTTTTTTAAAGAGATTGTTAATTTACAGGATATATACAAAAGAAATGGTCAGATCATCCGTAATACTGTTCAGACAAACGCCACTTTAATCAATAATGAGTGGGCTGAGTTTTTTAAAAGATGTAACTTCCACATAGGGGTAAGTATAGATGGAGCAGAGAAAAGCCACAATCGATTTCGTAGAAACAATAATCAAGAAGGATCATTTAAAGAGACGGTTAGTGGGATAAAGATACTCCAAAAATACGATATTAAAGTAGGAATTATACAGACAGTCACACGCGAAAACATAAAATATACGCAAGAAAATTTCAATTTTTTCTTTAACGATCTTGGCATAAAAAGTTTAGGAATTAATGCCTATCTTGATATTATGGGAAACAATAAAAAAATGATTGATCAATCAGTTTCTAACGAAGATTTTGCCTTTTTTCTAAAAAGTTATATAGACTTATGGTTAATTCGAGACGATTCAACTGTTCAAATTAGAGAGATAGATAATTTTATAGCTGGGATAATGGAGAAACAAGTTACAAGTTGTAATTTTAACGGTTCTTGTACAAAATTCTTTTGTATAAATTACAATGGCAAGATTTATTCTTCTTGTGACAGATTTTCTGGTCAGCAGGAAATGTTTATCGGGAATCTTAATCAAGAATCACTACTAGAAATCCTTAATCAGTTTGATAAAAACAAATGTAAATTAAGGATAAATTCTTTACCTGATAATTGTATTTTTTGTGAATGGAAGCAAGTTTGTCATAATGGCTGTACTTACCATCGAATGGGTGGAATTGATGGAAAATATTATTACTGCAAAGCACGAAAAGAAATTTTTTCCTATTTGAGAGAAAAAATTAGAAGTACATATAAATTAAACTAAGAATTTCTAAATTAGTATAAGGAGGTGATTTTTATGGACATTAAATCTCTGGGAGAAAATGCTGTTCTCGGCGCATTGAAAAGAATAGAAGGGCAATCAATAAATAAGTCTGGTAATTGGTCGGATACATATCCGTTTGATAATTATGATGATTTTGTTGATTTTCCAGATGCTACACCGCCGAAATAAATCTAAGATTTGTACCAGAAAGGCTTCTTGGGATAAATTATTCCAAGAAGCCTTTTTTATTTTAAATTTTTGTCTAATTTAGAAATTATTGTATATAGTTTTTCTATATAATTTTCGTCAAAATACTTTCGTTTTTTTATGAAAGCATTAGTTATTGATAGAAGTCCTTTATTATATTTTATTGGAAGTTTTGCATGTAAAGATTCTTTTTTATTTTTATTGATTTTGAGAAATTTATTAGCTAAAACACCTTTTGGAAAAAGGCTGATAACAGTCATTTCTTTAATCAAAGAAATTGTATCCCAATCTCCAGGGAATTTTTTTTGCACCAAAGGTAAAAAATATTCTTTCTCAAAACAAAGATGTATAGCTTCATGCCAAATGATGCCAATTATATAATTTATTGTTGTAAGAGGCTGCCGGGAAATTTCAACGCTGATACTTTTTTCATTAATATTTGCTCCTCCACCTCGTTGATCTGTGGAAGAAAATAATATATAAACATTAATTGTTTTTTTTGTTGCCTTGTGATTTTTATAGAGTAAGCATAATATTTCTGCTATATCCTTAGATGATGATTTGCTATCGCTTATTTTTTTTAAATTTTCTTGCCAAAATTTTAAAGAGGAATAATCTTGTTTGTATAACTTTTGAAATTTATCATTCAATATTAAAAAGGTATTTTTTATTGCTTCATAGTCTTGAGCTGGTAAATTCTTTTCTATATTATTCCATGGGTTCTTTTTAGTAAAAAAAGCTTGTTCAAAAAAGGTTTTTCCTGATGAAAAACGAGAACGAATTCTTTTAAATATCCTTAAAGCCTTTTTTTCTTTTGGAGATAATTTCCCTAATTCTTTTTGCCACAAGTCATTATATATCTTACGGCAAGAAAAATGCCACCTAGATAAGTTTTGAACAAAGAAATAAAAGTTACCCCATTTACTAATAATAAATTTAAATTTCATAGTTTTTGGAAGTTATTACTTCAATAAATAAATTTTTGATTTGATTTTTAGTCAAACGATCAACAGATTTTTTATTCAGGAGGGCTAAAAATTTTTGAGGATAAATCATTGATATATCGCTTGAACTAAATTTTTGTTCAGGAATAGCATTGTTTTTTTGAGATAGATGCACAACCAAGGCGCGTACAAGAGATTCAGAAAGTAAATTATCTCCATAATTGTTGATTACATCTTTTGGTATTTTCTGAATAATGGATTGGGGAATCTTAGGAGTATCAATGTTTTTGATATAAAAATGTATTAATTCATGCAATAAATTGCGAATATTAGGATGATCTGATGGTCCTGTGATAAGATATCCAGTTTTTTCTATTTGAATAGAAGAACCGCGACAATAAGATTCTAATAAGTTGACTGTAAATATTAATTCATTAATTTTTGGTTGAAATTTAAAAAACTTTTCAGCTATTTTAATAATATCAGGTAATATATCTTGGTATGGTTTTATTGCTTTTTTGGTTTCTTGAAGAAAATCTTTTTCTAATGTGCTTAAATTAGCTTTTTTAGTAAATTCTTGTAAATATTTAATTGCGGGAATAAAATCCGGATTTGTTTTGGGAGAAGGATTTAAATCCTTAGTAGTGAGAATTTGCTTAGTATATTGATAAGAATGATAACAAAAATTAAATTTTAGCAATGATTGATTTCGTAAATAATTTATTACCTTTTTACGAAAAGGATGCATTCCCTTTTTGTTATTTTCTTTATCATAACCGTTGTAGTTTAGGGCGGCATAAAGATAAAAAAGAGAAAGTAATGGTTTTGAATGATAATTTTTAATTTGCATAGTCTATCTATCGTTTAACTTTTACTTTATTATACTCAATTATACTCATTAATTTTGATAGGGTTGCTATATAGTTTTATCAGATTTGGTTCTTTTAATACTTTTTTGCCGTATTTGTTCCAAAAAACTCGTTTTTTAGTAAATTCTGGTTCTATTGGTAATAGAATATTTATAATTTTTTCCAAGAATATACTAAAAGATTTTTGTTTTTTTATTTTGATAGCATAATAATATTCATTGAGAAAATCAGTGAATGTTTTTATGCTGCCATCTGGTTTTTCAATTCTAAGATTCTGAATTTCTGGATTTCCTTTATAATTTTTTAGGTTGAGGATATTACAAAGTGGTGTTTGATTAAGTATTACAACAGCCAAGGCTTCTTTTAGATAGTTTTTTATATCATTTGGCAATATTAAATCTCTTTTGTTTTCCATCTTTTTTAATAGATCATAAAATATAAAATGGGATATCTCATGAATCCCAATAGTGAGAATATTTTTACCAGTTTTGCCTTTTATTTCTCCTAAAATTGAAAAATAAAATATATTATCTTTAAATGGAGAAAAAGGAAGAATAGTAGGGATAGCTTCATAAATAACTGGTTTGTCGTATTCGTAATCCATAATTTCTAAAAGGACCATTAATGAGGGTTCAGATTTTTCCCTTAACAGATTTTTATTTTTTTGTATGATTTTCTGAATTTTATCTCGATTATAACTGTAAAACTTAGAAATAAAGGATTTTATTATTTGTTCTTCTTTTTTTTGTTTTTCTAATAATCTTTTAAATTCAGGGAAAGTTTTGAGAATAGAATTTCTGTTTTGTACATAATAAGGATGATAAAGAAAGCTCAAAAATAAATCTACCTCTCGGCCTAAGTCAATATTTTCTTCCAATATAATTTTTGGTATATTTTTCATATTCTATTTATATTCCCATTATACCTCAAAATTATATTAATTAAAATTGATGGTTTTCTAAATTGTTAAGAGATAATTTTAGCCGTATTTATACACATACTCAAAACAATACTTTATCTTGATGAAAACCGCCATATGTCCTTGCACATTACCCAAAAAACTTGACAGAATAAATACAAAGATTTATAATTAGGACACTAACACGTGTAACTTGAAAATTTAAAGATTTTTAAAAAAGGTGGTGAAAAAAGATGTCAGGAGATAAAAATAATGGTAAGGATAGAGGTAGAAGGGATGAGGGTAACAAATATGACAGAGCGGCTAACATTCCAGGAAGTGGTAATAAAATAATTGATAAAAGGAGAGAAGAAGCACAAGATAAAGCAAACAAAGACAGAGAAGAGCAACAGGAGTAGCATAAGGTATTTGGAAGGCGTTTGGCTTCAAACCAAACGCCTCTTTTATTTCTCAATTATGCATAATAAGGTTTATGCTTTATTTTTTTTAAAAAACGATCTACTTTAAAAATCAATTCTTGATATGATTTTGATTGATTTAAGATTTTTTCAAAGCGAGGCATAAATTTTTCTAAATTCAAAAATGGACTAGTAAGTTTTTGATCTGGGATACGCATATTGAATTCTGTATTCATAGCTCGAGTAATCTTAATAGTATATAAAGCAGTAACTATTTCTTCACTGTCTTTTTTATAAAATAATTTTTGTCTGAATTTTGTTTTCCACGTATTTATATGTATTAATTCATGAATAAATGTTGTTATGAGATTATACTTATTCAAAGCATGTTTTGGTCTTATGCCTATACAAAGTTGATTTTCTGAAACTGCTGCCCAATTGATGATCCCCGGGAATATATAAATTTGTTGAAAAGGCCAGTCAATTCCTGTTGTCTTAGGCATTTCTTTTTTTAGCCAATCTTTTTTAAAATCAGTAGTTTTAAGTTTTTTCAAGACTCTATCAACATCTTTCTGGTGTTTTTTCCAAAGTTTATCAAATGCATTATATATATTTCTAACTATCTTCTTCTGCGCTTCAGGTAATTTTTTATAAAATGGCATTTTTTTAGGCAGAGAGTGAATTGAATCAAAAATACTTTGATGAATATCAAATCTATCCAAAGCAAATTTATTTTTATTTTGTTCTTTTACTGCGGCCCAAAATCGTGCAGAGGCTCTATATTTAATTTTCCTAATAATAATTCTCATTTATTTATATTCCCATTATACCTTAAAATTATATTAATTAAAATTGATTATTTTCTGAATAGCTAAAAGATAATATTTAGCTGTTTTATAAATTAACGACGTTAGACATCATAGATATCCTTTCTTCTGGTGTTGTTTTTGGTATAGTTCTCATATGCCCTTGGACTATCAAAAAAGTGCAATATGTACGTATACATTACGGAGGTTGACAAAACGAGAAAAAGGATATATAATGAGGGTAGTTTTGGAGAAGATTGAGTTGCACCTTAAAAATTTTAAGAAAGAAAGGAGTGAATTAGAATGAAAAAGATAAAATGGTTGAAATGGTTATTGATTATTTTGATAGTATGTATGTGTGCAAGTATTGTTTTTGTTAGTAATGTATTAGCAAAGGCAGAATGGAATGAGTTGCCTTCATCAAAGAATAAAAATTGGATTCTCGTTAATGAAAACAGACAATTCGTGCGAAAAAATACAGGAAGTTTAGGAGAAGATATAGTTATTTTAATATCAGATTTATACTTTAAGGATGGAAGAAAAAGGGTTTCAGTTATATGCTATACACAAGTAAATGCGGTGGTAAATATCAAAGAATGGGATATTTTTAATGCCTCGTTTGTATTAGCTGCTTTTTATCAAGATAAAATAATTATAGTTAAGGCATATAAGATAGTTAATGGAAAGTCAACTTTCTTGGAGGAGTGGAAAATACCGTTTAAACATCATTATCCAGTCGTTCCTAATGACGTCAAGTTTAGAAAAATATTTCAAAAATGGATAGAAGAACAAACGGTTCAAAACATGGCAATCAAAGAAGAGTTCCTAGATGCGATTTTTCCTGAATTAATAATTAAGGGAAAGGATTTTATGATTACAGATATGTACAAGAGTCAAATAAATACAATCCATCAATAAAAAGGGTAAAAAAAGGGACAGAGTAATTTCTGTCCCTTGCTATTTTATATGGGTTGACATTTCTATTTGTTATCATATAATTAATATATAAAGGTTGATATAACAATTAATAAAACAATATGAATATCAATAGGAAGTTTATTATTATTCTTGGGGTTTCTACGTTATTGATAATAACTATCTTCGGCTTTAAAGCGTATTACCAAGAAAGAATATCCCAAACAATACCAACGTTACCAGAGGACATTAGTTTTAAGAAGACTTTTAATCAAAATTATCCCATTTCTTTTGAAGAAGTAGGTTTTTTTCAAACAGCCTGTGCTTTTACAGTAACCCCGGGGATGATTAACGCAGAAAAGAGATCTAGAGAGATTTTTTGTATTTTTGGGAAAAATGAAAAAGATAATAAAGATAAATATATATTTTTACGCTTAGATAGAGAGGTTATAGAAAATTTTTATAAGGGGCAATATATTGGTATAGCTGTGAATTATAGTGATTTGCTTGAAAAGAATGATTCTTTTACCCTACCTGAAGGAAGTTTTAATCTCTGCAGTATTACCAATCCTGCCTTAATAGAACCTTTTAGAGAACAATTACTTCTTAAAGACCAGGTCAATCTTAATAGTAACATTGTATTTCCAGAAGGAGAGGTTTTTTGCAGTAAGTTTTTTGGATTACCAGACGAAACACTAAACCTTTTAATTACTGGTTTTGTTCCCCAAACAGATCTATTTCAAGCCAAGATTTATCTTATTTCAGAAGATAAAACAGTGAATGATATTTTTTCCCAAGAATCTTTTTCTGATATCGAAGAAATATTAAAATCATATCCTCTTCTATGGAATGTAGAAAAACCAGTAATATAAATCAATATTAAAATATATTAAATATGCAACAAAAAACAATCCTTCGACTTCGCTCAGGATTGATGGTGAGCAAAGCCGAACCATCAAAATTTATCACAGTTATTACCTTAATTTGTTTTATTTCCTTATTATTTCTCC
The DNA here is from genome assembly GCA_964458955.1 of uncultured Methanosarcinales archaeon. Taxonomy (GTDB): domain Archaea; phylum Nanobdellota; class Nanobdellia; order Woesearchaeales; family CG1-02-33-12; genus CG1-02-33-12. Next base: position 492 of record CAYWLA010000049.1, on the reverse strand, counting down.
CAGGAAAGGCCTGGAGCTCGAATAATGATCTTTTTCCTAGTGGAGGGGGTGGAGATGAATGTGATCCTATTGAAAAGTGCGTAGAAGGACATTTTGAGTTCATACCTGGTTATGGTAATGACTATATTTGCACAAAAACAGAAGTAATTAAGGAACCACCATCTTCGTGTTTTAGTACCCCTACTACTAAAGAAAAAGAAGAAAAAACGTATCCATACAAAGCTTGTGCTGGTGGCTGTAAAGAAGGACAGTGTGTGTATCATCAATCCACCGATCCGAGTCGATCAGATGAATGTCAAAGTGATGCTGACTGTAGGGCTCCTACGCCTCCTGCCCAATATAGCTGTAATCAATGTAGAGGTACCACTTGTTCAGTAAGGTATTCAAGTTCTCCTTGTTCTAATACATGTATAACTGATGCTGATTGTCGTGTCCCTACACCACCTTCTAATGGAGGAACACCACCTTCTAATGGAGGAACACCACCTTCTA
>CAYWLA010000048.1:0-9121 GCA_964458955.1 uncultured Methanosarcinales archaeon | reverse complement strand
TAAGGTGACAGTATGGCGCAGAACAATAATTTATTTCTTAAGCAAATAAACTGCTGTTAGATTAACAGCACACAAGATTGATTGGAACAGAACTTGGAAGCGCAACATTTTGGCTTATTTATACTAACTTTTAAGTAGTAATAAATAGAAAAGCTTTTAAAGAAAATATTTACTCTAGATTGTATATGCCTAAAATTAAAAAAGAATTAGGATTTGAAAAATGAGCAGTTGCGAATATTGTATGTTGTTAGAAGACTTAGTTGGTTTTAGTTCTAAAGATAATTATATAGCAGCCTTAGGATTTGTTTTTAACTCAATACCACGTGTAGAAGATGTTATCATAGTCCCAAAATCCGAGTTAGAAAGATACAAAAGAGGAGACTATGGATGGAAAGTTATAGAATCAGAAAAATTGCCTCCAAATTTAAATATATTCGGCAGGGAAGAAGCTTTGAAAAGGATGTGTGAGAAGTATGGTCCTTTTCAGGATACTGATAATACTATAAATGTGCCACATGAGGAAAGAATTAGAGCCTCAAATGAAATAGCTGGAAAATTAATTCAAGTACCTTATGTTAATTCTGTATTCCTAACAGGTTCAACTGCAATAGGTCTAGACAAAGATGATAGTGATGTTGACTTGCTTGTAGTTTTAGCGTCTTGTCCTGGAATAAAGGGACACTCTGACTTAAATAAACTAACTAGAGAGTTCTATGGTATTACAGATATTTTCTATATACAACAAAAAGATTTTTTAGAAGCACAAACTAATGATTTACAATACCCTTTAATTAAAGACAGAAAGTTAATTGCAATTAGAGGCAGAAATTGGATTATATCTAGCTAATTTTGGCATAGTATATCATCATTAAGCCCTATTAAATCCCCTGAGGCACTGAAAAATTATCTCTTCATTAATCTCTTTGTTAATTTTCCTGGTTCAAATGTTCTTTTTACATAATTGATTATTTCTTTAGAATCAAAATTTTTACATGAAAACAAATCAAGGTATAACGATTTTTTGAAAGGAAAAGTATGAATGCTTATATGGCTATCGGAGATTATAATAAATCCCGTGATTCCGCTTTCTTCTTTTTCTTTATTTTCATAGTACAACACCTTTGGTTTTGTTATGGCTTTCATTTTTGAAATTTTGACTAACTCAAGAAGAAAGCTTTCTATAAATTTCTTATTTGAAAGTTTTTCTAAATTTTTGCAATCTTTCAAATCAAGGATCAGGTGAGTTGCATCTTTCATGTTATAGCCTCTTATTTTTAATCAAATATTCAAAAAAATCCTGACCCCATGCCAGGATAATTCCATTTTTTTTCACTAATTTTTCTGCTTTCTTTTTAAATTTAATATAATCCTTTAGAAATACTCTGTCTATATCAGGATATATATCTCCAATAACACAATCAAATTTTTTATCTTCAGGGGTATCATAAAAGTCATTAATTACAACTTTTCCGTATATTTTACCAAATTCTTTCATTTTTTTGATTACTTCCTTGTATTTCTCAACTGTTGTAACAGATTTTACTTTTGGATTTTTCAATAAAAATTTGGTAAGAATGCCAAAACCATAACCAGCAACTAAAACATCACCAAAAGATTTATCAGCAAGTTCTTTTTCTGCATCTTTTTCTTCAGGAGTATCCCACATCCACAATCTATCATTAATAAACATAAATTTGTGTTTTTTATGATTCAGAATCTCAATTTTTACCATATCAAATATAGTTAATATAAAGTTTATAATCTTTTTGAATTTAAGAGGCGCCTGAGAGAATTCCTGCTAACATCAGAATTGCTGTTAGCCGAACCGAGCGTAGCGAGAGTGCAATGTGGCAAGGATTTACGAAGTAAATCCGCAGAGTTTTCTTACTGCCTAAAATCAGATAGGTGCCGTAGTTTTTACTTACTTTATTGTTAATTACTGCGAAGCAGAGTAAATGTCCGTAGGACAAGAGAGGGGGCTGTTTTTGGTTCTTTTTTTGAAAAAGAACATTTTATCACTGGACACTGGACAGGGACGCGTAAGATATTTAAATAAGATTAATAAACATATGTTAAAATGCTTGATATGAAAATAAGCACAGCTATAATTGTTGATTTATTTTTAGGAATTGCAGGAGTACTTTTTTGGTTTAGCGATAGTTTTGCTCATACATTAGGAGTTACAGGTTTCTTCAAGAGATTACTCGCTGGAATTGTTAGCTTTTTGATATTAGCTATAGTCACATTTATCGCAACAAGAAATTAAATAGGAATATTTATTAAGGAATAAGACTATATCTTACTTAAAAGAGGTTGATATGGCAAACGAAAGAAAAACAGAAATACTCACTAGACAGCATTTTTCAAAATTTTTGGAACAGATTTATATTGAAGAACAACGATCTGATAATCCAAAAATTGATAAATTGCTCAAATCTGCTTCAAAAAAAGGAGGTGGAAAAGGCTATCCTGAGTTTATTATTAGTTACAAGACTAATCCTGATTTATTAATTGTAATTGAATGTAAAGCAGATGTTACAAAACATGAAAGCAGAAATCGTGATAAATATTCTGAATTTGCTGTTGATGGTGCTTTATTATATGCTTCTTATTTATCAAAAGGATTTGATGTTTTAGCAATTGCTGTTAGTGGAGAAACGAAACAATCTTTAAAAGTTTCCCATTTTCTGCATTTGAGAGATGAAAAAAAAGCAATTCCTATTTTTGGAGACAAATTTTTAACTGCTGAAGATTATTTAAACGGATACTTAAAAAGTCCTGAAAAATTTAGACAAGATTATAATTCTCTTTTGGATTTTACAAAGGAATTAAATGAGAAATTACACACCTATAAAATTCTTGAAAGCCAAAGAAGTTTATTGATTAGTTCTATTTTAATTGCATTAGAAAATCCTGCATTCAAGAGATCTTATGCTTCACATAAAAAACCTGAAAATCTTGCAGTTTCTCTTATTCAAACAGTCTCTGATGAATTAGAAAGTGCAAATATAACTGGTAAAAAATTAGAAAATTTGAATACTCAATTTAGTTTTATTAAAACTGATACTTCTTTATCAAAAAAACAAAATGTTTTGAAGGAAATTATTGACGAAATTGATGAGAATATAAATGTATTTATTAAAACTCACAAGTACTTTGATGTTTTAGGGCAATTATACATTGAATTTTTAAGATATGCAAATAGTGATAAAGGTCTAGGAATTGTTTTAACCCCTCCACATATCACAGAACTTTTTGCAGATTTAGCACAAGTTAATGAGAATTCAATTGCCTATGATAACTGTGCAGGAACTGGTGGATTTTTGATTAGTGCAATGAGAAGAATGATTACAGATGCTAAAGGTGATGAGAAAAAAATTAAAGAAATAAAATTAAAGCAAATTATTGGAACTGAATATCAATCTCATATTTTTGCTTTAGCAATTTCAAATATGTATATTCATCAAGATGGAAAAACAAATATTATAAATGGTAATTGTTTTGACGAAGAAATAATTAAAGAAGTAAAAGCAAAAAAACCGACTGTTGGATTTTTGAATCCACCATATAAATCAAACAAAAAAACAGATACTGATGAGTTAGAATTTATCTTAAATAATTTAGAATGTTTAGTTGATGGCGGAACTTGTATTGCAATTGTGCCAATGCAAAGTGCATTAGCTCAATCGGGAAAGGTTTTAGAACTTAAAAAGAAACTTTTGGAAAAGCACACATTACAAGCAGTTTTATCGATGCCTGACGAATTATTTTTTAATTCAAAAGTTAATGTTGTTTCATGCATTATGATTTTTACTGCTCATAGACCACATCCTAACCATAAGGAAACTTACTTTGGTTATTACAAAGATGATGGGTTTGTAAAACGAAAAAATAAAGGAAGAATTGATGCTTATGGGAAATGGAATAACATAAAAGAAAAATGGATATCTAACTTTATAAACCGAAAAAATGAGCCCGGATTTAGTGTTAATCAAATAATTACTGCTGATATGGAATGGGCAACAGAGGCTTATATGGAAACAGATTATTCTGATTTAGACAATTCAATTTTTGAGGACACCGTACTTAATTATGTAACTTTTTTACATACAAACAAAATTTTTAATAAAAATCAGGACAATGACAATGAATAAATTAGTAAAAATATCTGATTTGTTTACTATTAAATACGGAAATAGCTTAGAGCTTATTAATTTAGTGCAATGCAAAAGTACAGATAAAAATGCTGTTCCTTTTGTTTCTCGTACTGAAAAAAATAATGGAGTTTCTGCTTATGTAAAAGCTGAAATAGACATTGAACCCAATCCAACGCATACTTTATCAGTTGCCGTTAGTGGTTCAGTTTTATCAACATTTTATCAGCATTTACCATTTTATACAGGGTTTCATGTTTTAATATTAGAACCAAAAAAAGAAATGGGTGTTATTGAAATGCTTTTTTATGCAAAGTGTATAAGTGTAAATAAATATAAATATAATTATGGAAGACAAGCTAACAAAACATTAAAAAACATTTTGATCCCTGCAAGAGTACCAACTGAATTAAATAATCGTCTTGTTTCTTATCACAAAGAATTATTAAAAAATATTTCTAACAAACCGTTTATTCATAAAAAAATCAAATTAGAAATTAATAAATGGAAGCATTTTGAATTATCAAAATTATTTAAAATTCAAGGTAGTAAAACTACACCCTTATTAGAATTAGAGGAGTATGGGAAAGGAAAATATCCGTATGTAACTACACAAGCAGCAAATAATGGAATTGAAGGTTTTTATGATCATTATTCAGAAGATGGAAACATCTTAACTGTGGATAGTGCTGTTTTAGGATATTGTTCATATCAATCATTATCATTTTCAGCAAGTGATCATGTAGAAAAATTAATTCCAAAATTTAAGATAAATAAGTATATTGCTTTGTTTTTAGTGACAATTTTGAATTTAGAAAGATATAGATATAATTATGGAAGAAAGTGCAGTCAGACAAGAATGAAAGAAATCAATATAAAATTACCAGAAAAAAAAGGAAATCCTGATTTTGAATACATGGAAAATTACATTAAATCATTATCATATTCTTCAAGTTTATAATTAAAAAGATATAAATCTCTTTTATGAAATAAAAGACTTATCTGTCCGTAGGACTAGCCCCCTCTTATTTTACTATCAATTATTACGAAGCAGACAATATGTCCGTAGGACTAGAGGGGGGCTGTTTTTGGTTCTTTTTCTGAAAAAGAATATTAGTATAACAATATTTATAAATATGTGCTAGTATTTACTATGGGGTAAGGTGGTATTTAATATGAATTCAAATATTAAAGATACTTTTGATTCATACAAGGAAATTGATTCTATTAGCAATAAGCGCAACATTCCTGCTCAAATCGTAAAAGCCTATATCAACCTTTACTCATTCTTGCACGAAAAGATTAATGATGAAACAGTCATCCCTAAATTAAGCGATTCAGAGATAATTGAAACATGGATTTCCAATAGGAACTGGCTTATGATTCCACCAAAGGGCTGCTCCGATAAGGATGATGCACTAAAATCACCATATCCTAACATTTGGGTATATATCACAGATGACTTAGAGAACATGGGTTCTGGATTGCACTGGGCTCAGGCTAATTCAGTGGATAATTTCCTAAACCTACTTAATGTCTTAAATTACAAGAACCTAGAAAAGCTAAAAGGGGCTTTTTCTACATTAAAAAAAGATTATACTATTATTACTCAGAAAAAGACGCATAAGAAAGGCTTAGCTATTGCAGCTCCATCAGATTTTGAAGAGGTAAAAAGCTGGAGCCTAAAGGGATTTAATCCGAATATTGCTAATGAGATACTGAAATCAGTGGAAGAGATAAGAGTGGAAGGGCAACAACTTAGGGAGTCTGGCCAGGTTGAATGGTGTGTCCCAACAGTCCAGGTAGAGTACAATGAATTCAAGGCTAATAACTATGAATTGCTGCTTGAGATAGTCATGGACTACATCAAAATAGTCAAAGTATGCCATGAAACCCTAACGCAATCTCAGATTCGCAAAATAAAACACAACCTAGAGAAAGACTTTGATTATGAAAAGCTTAAAACAAAGTATGAGCAGCTAAAGTTCTTCCTTAAGTTCAATAAGATAACCAATGAAGATTTTACCAAGAGAGTAAAGGAATTGAATGAGATGATAAAAAACTACAATTTAATAAACAACTCAAACTTAGATTTACTAGAAGAATCATAAGGGAGCAAGAATGCAAGAAAGTAAAAACATCACATTGAAAGTTAATTCAAAATTGTATGATGAATACAGAACATTATGCAAAAAAGAAGGCTGGATTATATCTCGTCAATTTGAGAAATGCATGGAAGCAGAATTAGAAAAGAGGGGGCGAGAAGATGTCAAATAGTGCTCATTTAGGGAGTATTGGGTTCAAGGTTGAAAATGAAGATATCTAAAAAAAATGTTGAGGAATTGTTCAAGCTAGTTGAACAGAAGGTAAATCTTGAAGCAAAAGAAGCTGGATTTTCTGAGCATAATCTCACAAGTGGAATAGTTAGAGAAAGCTCGTTAAGAAAATTTTTATTATGTTTACTCCCAGATTTCTTTAAATATGGTGGTGGAGTTCTAATTGATTCAAATGGTGATAAGAGCCCTCAACAAGACATAATCATATACTCTCCATATATGAGCATTCTTACTCAAGATTCTAAACTGTTTCCAATAGACTCAGTTTATTCTACAATTGAGGTAAAAACTATATTAAATAAAATCGAACTAAAAAAAAGTATGAAAAGTATATCCAAAGTAAAGAGATTAAAAAAGAGTATCAATGGAAATATTCAATGTAACATTTTTGCATATAGTAGTGATTCATCCAGTACTATCTTTAAAAACATTAACGAGATAAAAAGAGAATTATCTTTAGGCAATGAAGATCTTTTTGATAATTTATGTGTAAATGGTTCTTTTTTGATCACAAATAATCCTCTTCTTAAATCTTTGTCAAAACCACAGAAAGATTATAATTATATCCTAATGAATCTAAATGAGAAATCATTGCCTTACTTTTTAGATTTAATTGTTAATGCAGCAAGTTCTAATTTACACCCCATCCCTATTTTTATGAAGTACCTAGGTTACTTTAAAATGGAAATACAAGAATGGAAACTAGAATAAAAATATCAAAAGTGGCATTATTTGAATGTGAAACTAGTTTTAATACTGATACACAGAAAGACACACCTACCGTAAGACTTGTCGGTGATAAAATCTTCAATATTCAAAGTAAAGATTATGAACATCTTAATAAGACTTTGGAGTTTAACTTAAAAAGAAAACTTTCTAGCCAATACTGTGAAGATTTATCAAAGGTTGACGTTAAAGAAACATTCACAGAAGAATTGTTTCCAGAAATAAGTAAGAGGGGAAGAAAGATTATTTCAGTGGTCTTTAGTCTTAATACTAAAAAAAAAGATTCAATACTAAATAATTTATTGGATGCAAAAGAGTCATTTAGGTCTGAATGTTCTAAATTTGCAAATATATACATTAATTATAAGAAAAAAATGCGTGGCGTCTTGGCGATAATTCAATTTGAATTAGTATCAACAAAACAAGTCATCAAATTTATTTCTATAATAACTGCTGATTTTCAGAATACGGCCATTTCAACAGACCCAGAAAAAGCAATCAAGCAGTTAGACAAGGTTTTTGATGAAAATTTTAAAACAATTATTATTTTTCCTTTCCTAATTGGGAGAAAAGGAGACAAATTTTATATCTCAGAAAACCAAGCAAAAGTACATCAAAAAACTATTTCTTCAGATCCCAATCTCTTAATATCAGCTGAACTTGATCCTCCAGATTTTCCTCAAAAAATATTGGAAGACCTATACAAGAATAATAATTATTCATTACAAGAAATTATAGACCAGATAGGAGAAGATTATGCAAAAAAAGCCAATGTCATTTTAAATATATGCTCTAAGAAATTGAAAATTTCTTTATACGATTTTGTTAATTGCTTTGATTTGATTCATGAAACGGAAGGGCAAGGATTATTCATTCACGGAAAAGAGATAGGAGTAGATATTTCTGGACATAATTTATTGAACGAACAGAAAATTAGAAAATTAAGTCTCAATGACTTATCAAGAAAATTGAAAGAAAATGCAGAAAAGAAAATTCAAAAAAACTGAAATAGGAATGATTCCTGAAGATTAAGGAAGAAGTTGGATTTTTCCAAGCAATAAAATCTGCAATAACAAAAAAAACAGACAATGAAATTAATCAAATGGTTTACAAATTATATGGTCTGTCTAAAGAAGAGATTAAAATTATAGTGGGTAATTTAAGATGAAGAAAAAGAAATTGTCACCATTAATTGTTGATTTACGTAATGCTTCTAAAAGCGATTTACTTTCTATTTCTAATAATTTTAGAATAATATCTAAAATACATCTAATGAATTTTAGTTCAAATGTATTCTTTGTGATTTCCATAGTCACTGCTTTGGTTATAGGACTGATATTAAACATACTGTTTATTTTATTCCATAACCAAAGAGATTATCTTTATTTGATATTGGTAATTTTAAGTGTTGTGTTAATTTTTTTAATTGTCACTTTATTATTTATGGCTAAAAAATATTATAAATCTTCTAACCATTTAGATAAAGTTGCTGATGATATATTAGAAAAATATTTTTCGATTAAATAATTATATTATAATCAAAGTAGAAGTCCACTTAGGGGGTTTAAGCTGTTATATTCTTTCCCCATTTCTAATAAATTTCGACCGCAGGGAGTGTATATGTGCGTAGCACAAGCCCCCTCTCTTTTTAATTAAATCTTAACTTAACATTAACTTAACAAAGGCACCTATCTAAAGAATTTAAGTTTTACCGAAGACGAGAAGGCAGTAAGAAAATTTCGGCTAACACCTATTAACAAAACTTAATCAACAGAATAAGAACTCATTTCTTTTTTGTTTTGGCCTTACTAACTTTTTCTTTGGCCTTTCCAGCTTTCTTGGCAGAACTTTTCTTAACAACTGTTTTCTTTGGCTTGGCCTCTGGTTTCTTAACTTCTTTTGGTT
>CAYWLA010000047.1:0-9138 GCA_964458955.1 uncultured Methanosarcinales archaeon | reverse complement strand
TAAATTTCAAAAACTTTATATAGTCCTTCTTTATCCATTATGATTATGTTTGATGTTGAAAAGATAACAAAGGCTTCAAAGCTTGCAAAAGAACTTGTAGAAAAAGGGCTTGCAAAGGATATAAATGAAGCGCTTGAGATGGTGCAAGGCATGTCCAATTTCAAGGATGAATATAATGTTCTTCATTCTCAAAAAATACAAGAAACAGAAAAACAAGAAGATAATGAACTAAAAAACCATATCGAGAGATTAAAGCAAAGAATCAATAAGATGGAGCTCTTTGTTAATGACTATACATCAAAAAACGAGGAAAATATTAAAAATATTAATGCGCATCTTGAAAGAATGTTTAATGCTTTAGAGCATTTAAAGAAAGCGCCTTACTCAGAAAAAAAATCAGACCAACCCGAGCAAAAAATCATTGAGCAGAGCAAAGAAAAAGATGAATTCCCTCAAAGACCAAAAAATAGAGACGAAATTGACAAAAACATCTATGACGTTAACAAAATTTTTGACAACAGCAACTCAAAACTAATGAACAGGCTTAAAAAATAGGTTTTTGTATTTAATAATAATTAAAGCTAATGACCTGTAATTCTAAGTAAGACTTTTGAACTCCTTTATGTAAAAGTGTATTATTTTTATGCAACAGGTGTAAAGCCAGACATCATTGTGCTTGCAACCAGGTTAAACAACAAGGTAACAACAAAGGCAATAAAAACATAAAGAATTGTACTTTTTAGCATGTTCTGGCCTATAAGATACTGCTCATTAAGTGTGTCAGAGCCGTTTTCAATTCCATTTGCCAGTATTGTCAGGATATATACCATCTGAATAACATATATTCCGACAATTATCTGAAAATAATAGGTTGGCATTCCATCGCCAAACATTCCCATCATCCCTGTAGAAGTTCCAACCCCTCCACCAGATTCTGCCTGAAGGTTCTGCATCTGGGTTCCAAGTTTTCCAAGTATTGTAGTGACCATAGATGTTATTCCAACAACAACTCCTGCTATTGCTGGCGCAATAAATGATATCTGTGATTTCATTGATGAAATAACATCTGCAAGCAAATCCCTTAATCTTTCATTAACCCTGTGAATTTCTTTTATATAGCGTGATACATTGACAAGTGCCTGGGCTGCAATTAGTGGCCCTTTCTTAATGCTCTGCAATAACACTTTCATTGAGCTCTGGATAATGTTTGATGGAAAATACAGTATTGCTCCTGATTTTTCATTGAATATAGCTTGTTTGACATTCATGCCAAGCTTACTTATGTTTATGCTGACTATTTTGAAAAAATTTCCAGACATTGTATCCCTCATAACTTCTGCTACCTTGCCAAATGCAATCTCAGCAGGAATCCCATCACCAAGCCTGTTGCCGAGCTGAAACAGTGCTGAGGCAAATTCATTCTCAAGCTTTTTTGTATTTTCCCTTATTTCAATGAGGTTTTTTGACCTTAATTTATAATAAATCCCAATTCCAAGCCCAAAAGCTAAGGTTATGCCAAAGCTAAGAATAGCTGCCCCTAAACCAAACGGGCCAACTGTTTTTCCAACCATTTCTCCTTCTGTTAAAACACTGGTGTGGTAATCGAGAAAACTAAAACCAGCTATAGGAGCAGGGTCAACAAAACCCACAAGGGGGAGTATTACTGGAAGCAATCCAATGATAAACAATATTACTCCGATGAATATACTCAAAAATAATGGGTTTACTCTTAGTTCCGAATTACCTATCTTAATAATAATATTTTTGTATTTCACTAGTTCTGGATTTGACTGCGAGATATCTGTTTCACCATAACCAGTGGGCCTTTTAGATAATATGGTCTTGCCTAAATAGTAAACACCTATTGGCAATGTTACATTGTAAACAACCGCTATGTAATACCATTTAACTGTTCCCATAAAACTAACCATTAATGGAAGAATTACTAATCCAAGGAGAGGCATTATTACTCCAAGCATATGCAATGTTTGTATTGGTGATTGCAGGTTATGGGCATAATGCAGCATTTTTTCATAAGTACCCTCAAGCATAACATCCAATGCCCTGTCAACCAGGCTTAATCTTCTGTCTTCAGACGGTTCATACAATGATGATTCAATAAGATGAAATGATTCTATAAACTCAATGTTCCATTTTCTCCATGTTTCAAGATATACATCCAAAGACTCTTTTATAGATTCATATTTTTCTGTTTCAACATCCCACAAAACCTTTTTCATATCAAGTGACAAAGGCGGGGCAATATGCTGTGCAGCAAATGCTATTGCACCCTCAAGGCTGGAAGTATGCCTCATAAACGTGACAACATAGAATATGCACTGAACCATCTGGTTGCTTGCCTTCAAACGCCAGTTATTAGCCAGGAATTCAGGCATCTTCCTGAAAATAACCATAAGTATAAGGCCTATCCCCACAAAATAAAATACAAAGAACAATGATTGAAATATAAAAAAACTGAGAAGGCCTCCAAAGAGCAGTATTACAAGAGGGATAAGTATTGCAAAGCTCTCTGCTCCAGAAGGGGTTACATTTAAATGGCATATATCAATAGACTCTTGCAGCAAATCCGCGGTTTTTTTATCTGGTGCAAGCTTCAGTATCTTTTCGCTTGAGTTGCATAATTTTTCATATAATGAGAGCTCTTTTGGAAGAAAATCTTTTTTAAACTCAACATATTCCATTGAGGTTACCTCTTTTGGGATTTCCTCTGGAGAGATATTAAGCTCTTCATTTAATTTTTGCTTGTATTTAGATAAAATTTTTTTAATATCCTGGTCTTCTTCCATAAAAATTCCTCAAATTTACTTAACTGGTTTTTTCTTTATCTGTTGTTTAAGCCATTCTTCCCATCCGGAAAGGATTTTCTTGCTGTCCAGAAACCCAACCTCTTCATCTACTTTATCAGAGATTCTATGAAAAATGTCATTTGCATTTATTACAAAATCTGCTTCCAATAGCTCTGGTTTTTTTAGTTTTAATGAATAATCAAGCAGCATCTTTTTAATATTTGTCCTTAGCATTATATTGCCCCATACAGCATCCCAGTCAGATGCCCATTCCTTAACATTTCCGGCAATTGCCTTAAGAACATCTGAATCACCATTTATAACATCTTTGCTTGGCTCAAGCATATCTTTTTTTGGATCATATTTCATAAGATCAGAGAAGCCGCCTTCAAGCAGGGGATCATTCTCCCAATGCTTCCTTACCTCTGTAATTTGTGTGACACGTCTCCACCTGTGCAGTCCGTCAGCGCTCTTTATCGGGTTTGCAACTATTATAATATCTGTTGCCTTAAAAGATGTTCTTGGAACTTCAAGATCATTGACAACCCTATCATAAACACCATAAGGTGAGTCACCATGAATTGTTCCTGCAACAACATTTGCAAGAGCACCAACACGCATTGCTTCATATAAAGCAGATGCTTCTGTACTTCTAACTTCTCCAACTATAAGGCATGAATCACCCATCCTCAATGTTGTTCTTATTCCTTCATCAGCTGAAACTTCTGTTGTTCCTTTAGTCATGGCAGATGCTACCTTCATTGATTGAATATTATAACCAAGTGTTCTTAGTGAACTTACTGGAAGCTCTAATGTATCCTCTATTGTTATTATTCGGTATTTTCTCATTATCTCTGTCATTATAGCTCCGAGAAAGCTTGTCTTTCCAGCAGACCTTGTTCCTGCAACAAGCATTGTTCTTGATCCGTCAACAATAAAACTTATCAATCCAGCTGCAAGAGGTGATATCATACGGTTCTTCATAAATAATGGAAGTGTCCATGGCTTGTCCCTATGACGCCTGAATGCATATGCCAAACCAGAAGGATTTAATGGGGCAGATATAACAGCAACTCTTGCCCTTGCTCCAGGTATTATAAGCTCTGTGTCAAGTATTGGGTTTGCTTCATCCAGCGGCCTTCCGGATAACATCCTTAATTTTGATGCCCATGACTCTGACTCTGTCCTTGTCGGGATAATATTTGTCATGCACTCACCAAAATCCTGATGAACAATAAACATAGGGGTTCGACCCATTGGGCTGTTTATGGTTATATCCTGAACCTTCTCATCCCTAAGCAAAACTTCTATTAATCCAAAACCCACAGTATACCTTACCAGGATGTTTGTTAGCTCATCCAGTTCACTTGATTTCATCTTTACATTGTTATGCTCTGCAAGGTCTTCTATCAAATCATGGCCAATGTTATAAAACACCTGCCTCATGCGCTCTGGATTAACAAACTCTGACTCCTTTGGCTGATATTCTGAGATGATTTTCCTTGCCTGGTCAAGCAGGTCATATTTTTCTTCAGATATCTTGAATTCCGGCGGCAGTATATGGTAAAGATAAAGTATGTTGTCTGGAACATTGAAGATTGTTACCTCATTCTCTCCAAGCATGTAGCTTGCAAGTTCCTCGCCATCAGAAGGATATGCTGCCATTAGCTTTGTAAACATAAAATCAGGTTTTATTGATGGAGTGAATATCTGCCTATAACATTCCCTATCCCCTAACCTAAATCCTGCAATATGCGGCCTGGCAAGGGATATCAATCTTGTTTTGTCCAGGAGATTAAAAATATATTTAAGCATGGAGATAAACTTTTCTCCGCAGCGGATGCACTCCTCGCTTGTTGCATTATCAAGGTTTATTTTTTCCCTTCTTAAAAGCCTCTTTACCTCAACATAAGCTCCTAATGGATCGCTTTTAAGCATGTTAAATATTATATTTTGTATCTGCATATACCTTGTATTAGAGCATTTTACACAGCCGGCATCTGAGCCAAGATTATTATAATCAAAAAGCTTCTTTTGCTTGGCAAGTTTTTTGTAAATTTTGGTTATTTCTACAAGAAGTTGTGTCTGGTCAAAATCATATTCATAGTCCCTTTTTTGAGAAAATATTATCTTTGTAACAGGCCCTGTCTCAACCAGCTTGGTTATTGTACTTGACATGCATTGGGGGCTATCCTCTAAAGAAGGTGAAAAAGAGCAGCCCTCACAGCGTATCTTAAGTATTATCTCGTCACCTTCTCTTATTACTTCATAAGAACAAACTTTTTTTTTATTGAACAAAGGCATTTTATCTGTTTTTTTCCCCCTCTTTTCTTAGAATCTGCAGAGCTATCTCAATAAGGTGCGATTTGTTCCTGTATTTAACATTATCTTTAAGCTGGGAATTAACCCAGTCTGCAAGCTTTTTGTCTATTGTTGCGCTAATGGGCTGCTTCATGTTTAAAATATATTTTATATTTTTTTAATATATTATATATTTTATAATATAACTCCTATTTAAATGTTATGATTATTTTTGTACTACTTTAATATACTAACATAAGATTTATTATTAAGCTTGGTTTATTTGTGTTATAACTGATAAAATCTTAGGAAAAGGTTTAAAGAATGCAACAATCACCTGAAACATCTGATCAATCAATACTAGCTATGTCAAATATTGTCAACAGCCTTAACAGAAGGCTTAGAGTTCTTGAGGAAAGGCATAGCCAGATACAGAGAAAAACAGGGGTCATTGAAGACAATATGCTCAATAATAACAAAAAGATTTCTGATGATGTAAAAAACATAAGTTTAGAGATAAAAGATCTAAAAAGGGACATTGGTGAAATTAAAGACAGCATTAAAATGCTTGTTAAAGAGCTGCAGTCAAGGGCAAAGAAAGAGGATGTTGATGTAATACAAAAATATCTTGACTTATGGAACCCAACAAATTTTGTAACAAACCGCGAGTTGGACAAGGCAGTTACAAGAATAATCAGTGAGAAATAGAAAGCTTTAAAAAGTTTTTATGAAATAATATAAACAAGGTGAAATAATGGCCTTATTTGGCTCAAAAAAGATTGAAGAAGTAAGTAATGAACAAGCTAGAAATATTAAATCTCCTGTTGACTTAGTTTTAAACATGAGGGAGCAGGGCCTTTCTAATAACCAGATAATTACAAGTTTGCAAAGAGAAGGGTATCAAACAACTGAAATATTTGATGCAATGAACCAGGCAGACCTTCAAATGGCAAATGGGTCCCTTATGGATAATAGTGGAACAGTAATGCAAAACCAAATTTATCCTGAAGAGCTTATGGATGAGCCACAGCAGGTTGAGCGGCAGCCATCTTATTCTTATCAGGAGCCGGAGCCAAATTACAATAATCAAGATGTAACCAAGATAGAAGAGCTTGTAGA
The DNA here is from genome assembly GCA_964458955.1 of uncultured Methanosarcinales archaeon. Classification (GTDB taxonomy): domain Archaea; phylum Nanobdellota; class Nanobdellia; order Woesearchaeales; family CG1-02-33-12; genus CG1-02-33-12. The sequence continues at coordinate 2,911 of CAYWLA010000047.1, read as the reverse complement.
GGCAGTTGTTGAAGAGAAATGGGTTGACCTTGTAAAGGATGTCAATAAGATTATTGAATGGAAATCAAAAGTAGAGTCAGATACCTCATCAATAAATCAGGAGATTGAGGATTTGAAAGAAAGCTTTAATGAGCTGCAAAAAAATATAATTGGTAAAATAGATGAGTATGATAAAAATATTACTAAAGTTAGCACTAACATAAAGGCAATGGAAAATGTGTTCCAGAAAGCAATACCCACATTCACAGAAAATATTAATGAGCTGGCAAGAACAGTTGAAAGCCTGAAGAATATTTCTAGTAAAAGAAAAAAATAGGCGTCTTTCTTATCATCCTTTTGGTATAACTGGAGACATAGATAAGTAATACATTGCATAAGCGCCTATAATCAGTATTAAGGCAAGACCTAAAACTTTTGGATGTGTTAATGTTGCAGTTAATGCAGATTCTCCTCTAGTGCCAACAGATGATGCATTTTCAGCTGTTGTTTCATTAACAACTGTTTCTGTCTGTCCTGAAAAGAATACCTTGCCTAATGAAGTGAGAATAATTATTAAAATTATTATAAGTATAAAACTCCTTGTTCCTGATTGAGTGCCCATAATGCTTAACACATCTTTTTCTGATGCTCCCATAAACTTATAAATTAAGATTGCAAAGAAGATAAAGAATATAAAGACAAAAAATGTGGGAGTTACAAATTTTATTAGGTCTCTTGTTGACTCTGATAAAGCAAGTATGAAAGCAAGTGTGAGTGCAAGCATTGCATTAAGGTTTTTGTTCTCACCTAATACTTTAGTAAGAGTTAAAATAGCATACAATAAAACAAAGATAAACACTAAGTATATTACTATATTAAAATGTTCCAATAATCCTATATCTAAAAAAGTGGCCATTTTTTATTTATTTCCTTTAAAGATATCTATAAGACCCTTAAGAGGTTTAAAAGTTTCCCCACCAGATGTAACAATTGTAATGATTATACCAAATACCAATAGTACCAAAATAATAGCCATTGCGTCTGGGTCAATATTAAACCAGCTAAAATTTGCCCACCATCCTGCTGAAATTCCAAATATCCATATTATGACTGCAAAAGCAGGAATTAATATTGCGCCGCCAGCACCTTTAGCCTCATATCCAAAAACACCGGACAATAGCAAGACCATAATAATTGCTATAAGCACTAATGCAACATTTGGCAATACATTGTTAATTATAATAACAGCATCCTTGCCGTCTGGATAAGTGCCCATAATATGGGGGATAACAACAACCATTCCCAGGACCAAGGCAATAATAACATTAAACCTTTTGCTGTCCTCTCCAAATATTTTTGCTTTTTGAAGAACTGCAAAAACAATTGTAAATATCAATAAAAATGGAAGCATCACATCAAGCATGCCCCAACTTTCCATTACCTGAAAAAGTTCAATAAAATTAGTCATTTTTCATCCTCCTTTTTTAATAAGATTTTTACTCTGTTTTCTTTTCTTTTTTAGGGCCGCTACCACCCATGACATAGGCCATGAAGCCAATAATAACACCAATAAGTATTAATGATGCAACCCAATCTGTATTCCATTTTGTGCTTATGAAATCCATAATAAAGCTGAGCCAAGACTGTTCTTCTTCTGTTTTAATTGCATTAAGGAATATTGCTATTATTCCAACAAACATAATCACCATAAATGTTACATTCCATCCTCCTGACAAGAAAAAACCCTCTTCGGTTTCCTTATGAAATGAACCAACTAACATCAGGAAAAGAATAGACAGTAAAAGCAATATTACAACCTGAGATGAAACCTGTGTTATTAACTCAACAAGCTTTGATGATGCAATAACAAAAAATGCAATAACAAATGCAACCATTGCATCAAGGTTCTTTCTTGGGTATTTTTTTCCCTCTATCTCTTCCATGCCAAAAATCTTTGTTTTTTCAAGGATTGCAAAGACAATTGTAAAGACTAATAAGAAAGGTAGAATAACATCATAGATTCCAAGTTTTCCCAAAAAGTCTATTGTTCCTCTAAATACAGATTGCTCTACCATTATGCAATATCAGAGATTGAGTGATATATAAAACTTTCGCTTTTTAAAGAGCATAGCTTAATTAATGAAAAAGATTTTCTGATAATTCATGAAAATATTATTTGCAGTCTCATTTATGCTTATGTTTTTTATTTCTGCAATTTTTTTTATTGTCTCTATTATAAAAGACGGCTCATTTCTCCTATTCTTGTATGGGCTTAAATATGGGGCATCTGTTTCTGTCAAAAGCTTGTTTATGTCAGCAAGTTCTGCCAGTTTCTGAAAATGCTGTGAATGTGTTATATTGGTTGGAATGGAAAAATAATAACCAAGTTCTGCTGCTCTTTTTATTAATTTGAGTTTTCCGCTAAAGCAGTGGAGCACTACTTTTTTGGCATCTGAGTTTTCTAGCATATCAATAATCTCCTGCTCTGCTTTTCTTGAATGTATGATCAATGGCTTGTTTATTTGTTTGGATAGGTTGATTATTTTCAGGAAAATCTCTTTCTGAAGCTCCTGCTCCTGCTTTTTTTTGCAGTATTTGTAATCAAGTCCAACCTCGCCAATTGCAATTATTTTATTCTTGTTTTTTTCAATAAAATTTAGTTCGTCTTGTATTTGTTTTTCTGTTAGCTTGATTGCATCATCTGGATACAGGCCAAGGGCTGGCTTTACAATTTTGTATTTTCTGCTTAACTCTAAAGTTTTTCTGTTGCTTTCAGGATTCAGGCCATTGCTGATTATTGCCTTAACTCCTGCAGTTTCGGCCCTTTTTATAACTTCGTCTAAATCAGAATCAAATTCCTTCAGGTCAAGGTGCGCATGAACATCTACTAATAGCATAAAAGAATAATATTTGTGGATGTATATAAAGTTTT
>CAYWLA010000046.1:0-9211 GCA_964458955.1 uncultured Methanosarcinales archaeon | reverse complement strand
ATGTTGAGCAGGTTGTTGATTCTGTGCATAATGCAGGAATAAGCTTAAAAGTTGTCAGGATGAAACCATTAGGTGTTTTGAAAGGATAATTATATTTCTATTATCTTGCCTTTTCTGCCAACATTTATAACCCTTGTTTTCCCCACCATTTCCTCTATGCCTTCTGCTTCATGGACATGCGAGCATAAAAGAATATCTGGCTTAAATGTATCTATAGCTTTCTTTACCCCTTTTGAGCCTGGAAAGAACTTTGTGAATTTCTCCATCTTTGTGCTTGATGGATGAACATGGGTTATCATTATTTTTTTGTTTAAATATCTTATCTTATCAAAACCTTTTTTCAGTAGATTAAATATTTCTTTTTCTCCTAGCTGAAATAATCCAATATTAGCCCCGCCGCAGCCAAAAAGGCCGACATCTTTGTATTTAACAGAATAGCCATGAAGATTTTTTGCTCCGTAAAGTTCTGCAAGAAAATCTGCGGTTGCAACAGTCTCATGGTTTCCTGGAATAAGAATTACCTTTTTATTTCTCTTGACAAAAGGGCCTATAAGGTTTGAAGTACTTGTCTCACCCATTGTTAAGTCGCCGCAAAGTATTACCAAGTCAACATTTTCTTTCTTTGCCCTTTCAGCAAGCTTTTCTGCAAGCCCTGTATCACCGTGTATGTCTCCAGAAGCAAGTATTTTTAATTTTGATTTCTTGGGTTTTGTTTGGGCTTTATTAGTTGGTTTTTTCTTAACCTTTGTCTTTTTAGCAAGCTTTTCCTTTTTTTCCATGTTTTATCTTTTTATTATCTCAAGTTTCTCTTTTGTCAAATTAATGATTTTGGATGGCCTGCCCTTCTTTATCCCTACATAAAAAATAAAATCCACTTTGCTTTTTATTCTTGGATCAATGTCATCAATAGAAGTCATGAAATCTTCTCCAGCAATGTTTGCGCTTGTTGTAACAAAAGGGACTCCTGCTTTTTCAACAAAGGCAGCAAACCAGTGCTTTGGAATCCTTACTCCAAGTGTATCCCATTCATTGTTAACTGATTTTGAAACAGCTTTTTTGTTTTTGAGATTTAGTATAAGGGTGTATCTTCCTGGCAGCTTATTTATCCATTTTTCAGCTTCTTCTGTAATAACACAATTATCATATATCCACTGCTTAGATGGAGCTATAACAGAGAAAGGCATTGTTTCCCTGTTTTTTATCTTTCTTATCTTATTTACTGCCTTTAAGTCAAGAGCATTGCACCCTATGCCATAGATAGTGTCTGTTGGATGTACAATTATTGAGCCATCTCTTATTTTATTAATAGCTTCATTTTTTCTTAGTAAGACTTCTTCTTTTATGTAGACTCTCATAGTAAGTAGGTAAGAACCTTTATTTAAATAGTTTATTAAAATGAATAATACAAATCAGAATAAAAACCCCCTCAGAGAGGGGGCAGAGGTGTTTGGATTTAAAAGTTCTTTATGCTTTGCTTGTAAACTCCCTGTTGCCAGTAAAAATACTCTAAAAAATCTATTTTGGCTTTGTAATCATTCCATTCTATAAATTTTTTCTTAAAAAGTTTTTTGAATAAATTGAATTTAATCACCTCCAAAAGCTGCTAGATAACCTGCCATGAATCCCTGTTCAATATCAGATATTTGGTCATAATCCAATGATTCGCTGATTCCTTCATCTGTGTAAAAGTCTGTTTCCATTTATGTTACCTCATAAATCCCTGTCTCATATCTTCTGCGTTGAGAGTCAGGCTCTTTATCTGCTGGAAAAATATATTCTCAATTGTTTTTATGCTTAAATCATTCATTGTGTATCACCTTTGATGATTAAATATTGGTTTTGTTTAAATACCTCATCCAGGCAGTTGTCCAGTGTCCAGTGGATAATGAGACAGCTGTATGTTAAGAAATCATTTGTTTCAAGAGCTATATTCATTGGACAAAGAAGTTAAATTAAAATACTAGTATCTACTTTAGTTTGATATGAAAAGAGTTCATATCATTATATCCGGTTATGTGCAGGGGGTTTGCTTCAGGTATTTCACAAAGATTAAGGCCAGAAATCTTGGGCTTAAAGGCTTTGTGAGGAATATCCCAAATGGAGATGTAGAGATTATTGCAGAGGGAAATGAGAAAGAGATTGATGAACTGATTGAATTCTGCAGAAAAGGCCCTATGTTATCATGTGTTGCTAATTTTAAGGTTGAATATGAGAAGTTTAAAGGGGAGTTTAATGATTTTACAGTTAAATCTTAGAAATCAGTAATCTTTTTTGTTATGTTTTTTATGCTTATTATTGTTGTCTTGCCTTCTTTTCCGCCGGCTATTTTTTCTGTTGATATGAAATTATCCTTCTCAAGCTTTGCTATTTTCCTCTGAAAGGTTTTATAAACTGCTTTTCCGTTTGCTTCTTGATAAGCCTTGTAGATTTCACCTATCTTTTCTCCGGAGTTTTTCTTTATTATCTCAAGTATGAATTTTTGATCTTCTTCAATATCATCGGTTTTTTTTGAGCTGAATTCCGGAAGCTTTTCCATTGCTTTCTTTACATCATCAAGGATTATTTTTCTTGAAGAGCGGTCCTCTGCTGCATTTCCTGCTTCCCTTAAAAGATAAAGTCCAGACCTTATATCACCCAGCTCAAATGTTTTCTCAACAGCCAATTCAATTGCCTCTTCCTGCCAGACATTTTCAAAAAATGCATATTCTATTCTTTCTCTTATTATGCCGTCTGTTTCAATTCCATCGTATGGCCTGAACTCAAGCATCTCGGGCACTAATCTTGATTTTATCCTATCTTCAATCTCCGAAAGCCATGAGCTGTCGTTGTTTATGAGAAATATTGACTTGCGGTAAATCTCCTCAAGTATTGAATAAAGAAAATCAAAATCATCTAGCTTGTCTGCTTCGTCAAATACAAAAATAACTGATTTCTTGTTTAATATGCCCTTGACAATATTAAAAAGCTCGTCTGTTCTTTTGTTATGTGTTAATTTATAATCAAGAAGACTGCATATCTTAATTAATATCTTAAAGCTTGTGTTCTTCTGCCAGCAGTTTATGTAGATTGGAAATATTTCATCTGATTCATGCTCAAGCTCATTTAAAACGTTCTTGCATGCAAGAGTTTTTCCTATGCCTGGCTGACCGTATATGAAAAGATTGCGGCCATTCCTTTTCTGGAACAACGGCTTAATGCATGAGGCCATCTGCTGCTGCTCGCCCTCCCTGTACTTCATAATCTTGGGCATGTAGTCATAGTCGAGGACAACAGAATTCTTAAAAAGCGTTTCATCTGATTTAAGCATGTCTTTGAATAAGGCCATAAAACAAACTAAAAGAAAGAGATTTATATAGTTTTTGTTTAATTATTCTTTTTCTATCTTAGTTATTCCATTCATGTATGGCACTAAAACCTTTGGTATTGTTAGTGAGCCATCCTTGTTCTGGTAGTTTTCAAGTATTGCCCTGAAGGCCCTTGAGGTTGCTATTGCAGTGTTGTTTAAGGTATGGATAAATTCTCTTTCTCCTTTCTTATTCTCATACTTTATGTTAAGTCTCGTTGCCTGATAAGCTGTGCAGTTTGAGTTAGAGCCGACTTCAAAATACTTTTTTTCTTTTGGTGACCATGCCTCTAAGTCATATTTTTTTGCTGCAATAATCCCAATGTCTCCTGTGCACACATTCACAACCCTGTATGGAATCTTTAATCCTTTGTAAAGATCTTCTGAGTTTTTCTGGATTTCCTCATGCAGTTTCCAGCTTTCTTCTGGTCTGCAGAATATAAATTGTTCTATTTTGCTGAACTGGTGCACCCTAAATGTTCCTCTAGTATCAATTCCATGCGAGCCAATTTCCTTTCTGAAGCATGCTGAAAGCCCGCAGAATTTTATTGGAAGCTCTTGTTCCTTTAAAACCTCATTCATAAACATTGAAGCCATTGGATGCTCTGATGTTGCAATAAGGTAAAGATCTTCGCCCTCAATCTTATACATAACATTTTCAAAATCTGCCATAGAAGTTACTCCCTCATATGCCTTCCTGTTCATAAGGAAAGGGGGCTCAACAAGAGTGTAACCACGTTTAACCAATAAATCAATTGCATATCTTTGCAATGCCAAGTCAAGCAATGCTATTTTTCCCTTAAGGTAATAGAAACCTGATCCTGCTATCTTAACTGCTCTTTGAAATTCTCCGCCATTAAGGTGCTCCATCAGTTCTCCATGGGATTTTAGCTTGAAATCAAACTTCTTTTTTTTGCCAATCTCCCTTACAACAAGGTTGTCAGTATCATCCTTTCCAAATGGAACTGACTCATGCAGTATGTTTGGAATCCTCATAAGATAATAGTTTATCTTTTCTTTCAGTTCTTTTTGCTTTTCCTCTACATTCTTTATTTTGGATGGCAATTCCTTTATTTCTTTTATTTTTGCTGAGATATTCTTGCCCTGCTTTTTCATCTCATTTATCTCAAGGGTTGCTTTGTTTCTCTTTGCCCTAAGATTCTGAGATTCCTGCAATGATTTCCTGTATTCCTCATCTTTTTTCAGCAGGTCATCTACCCATGCTATCATTTCTTTCTCCTGCCTTTTCTTCAGGTCTTTCTTTACTATATCTGAATTTTCCCTAATAAATTTTATTCCGAGCATTTACACACCTTATAAGCTTATTTAGATAGATTAATCTATTGAATATATATTAATGTTTTGTTTTTAAGCATAATAGAGAAGATATAACTAAAGCATAAGCTTAATCTTCTCGCCGGCGTTAATGGCATCAACAAGGATTCTTGCTATCTTGTTGTTCTTTTTTATCTTTATTAGGCCGGTCTTGCCTGACTTTGCTGTCAGGAGATAATCATCATTTATGTATATGTTTATGTTCTTATCCTTGAACTGCATATCAAGATAGAAAATAATGTTTTTCTTTTTTATTTCTGTGTTGAATTCTATTGTTTGCCCAGTTGTTTTCTTATCCAGCTCTTTAATGTCTATGCTCATTCCAAGCCTTTTTTCAATCTCACCAATATTCTTGCCCTGCCTTCCTATAATCTTGGCAATATTGATTTCAGGAACATATACAGTGCATTTGTTCTCTGATACAACATCAACTTTAACATCTTCAGAATAATGCCTGAATGCATCTTTTATGGTTTTTTCAGCAAGCTTGTTTGTAGGTGTTTTATGATTAGACATAACCGGAACAACAACTGTCTCCTCACCATAAGAATAGAGCTCATACTCTAATTTGTTTGTCTCAAAGTCATTCACAATAACAATAGGCCTTGCTAAGTCAGCTTCAGTCATCCCTGTAGGCACCTTGACAACCATTTTCAGGCTTAAGACCTTGTCAACAAAACCGTCTTTTATGAATATTACAGTGTCTATAACCTGGGGTATAACTCCCAGTTCAATTCTTCCAACAAAGCGCTGGATAGCATCTATTGGATTTGTTGCATGGACAACTCCTGCAAGTCCAATTCCAGATAATCTTAAATCTGCAAAAAGCTGAAAATCAGCAGTATTTCTCATTTCATCAAAGATTGTGTAGTCTGGTCTTGATAAAAGAAGGACATCATGGATTTCCTGGGAACTTCCGTGAGAAATTGCATACTGTGTTATATTATCTGGCAGCACTAAATCACGGGGAGCTTCTATTGTCTTTACAATCTTGTCCTTTTCTGAATAAAACATTGCAAGTGCCTGTGCAAATGTTGACTTTCCCATTCCTGGGCTTCCAGCAATTAAAATTCCCTCTGCCTGCTCTACAATCCTTTGACTCAGTTTTTCAGATAGTTTATAATCTTCCAATGAAAGTGTCTTGACAGGCCTGACAGCTGTTATCTCCCATCCATCTGAAAAAGGCGGCTTTGTTATTACTATCCTGAACTTTCCAATCTGGGCTATTGTTGAGCCAGCCCTTTCTATTTCTATAAAGGCATCTTTTGCTATGGTTGATTCCTCAATTATCTCGTGGCTTATATCTTTGATATTATCTCTTGTAAGTTTTGTATCTCCAACAGCAACAAATTTCCATTTTCCAGGTATTCCTTTTTTTGCATATGGAACAACATTTTCCCTTAGATGCACGCTCATTGTTGTTTCATCAAAGAACTTCTCAAGCTTTAGCTTTTTGAAAAGCTTTTTTATCTCAATAAATATAACATGAATTCCCTTTGCTTCTGCAACCATTGCCTGGGTTTTGTCAGATGTCATTAAGCTTGCATTCTCATTGTAAGCAATATCTCTTATCAATGAGTCTATTTCACCAAGGCGCGCATATTTTATTTCGTAAGCAGTTGGCCTCTTTCCAGAAAACTCAAGCTTAAATCCAAGTTTTTCTGAAAGCTCTCTTAGTTTGTTAATTTCTTCGAGGCCAATAACTCCTGTTTCCTTGTTCTGGTTTGCCTGATGCTCAAGCTCTGCAAGAACTGCCTCATGTATTATAACTGACTTTGGAACTATCTCTTTTTTTTCTATCTTTGAAGAGACAAGGCCCTCTATTATAACAGAGGTGTCAGGTACAAGTTTTTCAATATCAATTACTTTTTTATTCATGTTAACAATAAGAACCGGTTTAAGTTATTTAAATCTTTCTTTACGGATTTTACTAAACAAGTTATGCTTTTCTCAAAACTTTTGTGGTCTTCAGCCTCTGCTTATTTCAAAAACAATCTTTACTATTGCAGCTGTTGAAAAGAACATAACAATAAGATTTTCTACTCCATTTGGCATACCAAGGTCAAATATTAAAGTTCCTCTCTTAAATTGGGCATAGGCTGCAAAAAAAACAGCTACAAATACGAGCAGCAAAATAACTAATGTCTTTATTGTTCTTTTTTTATAATCGTTCATTTTCCAAACCTCATTTAAGGTAAATATTGTGCTGCTTTCTCCAATGAAACATAAAATCATCTTCTGTGTCTTCTATTGAATCCTTGACAAATTCAGTTATCTCAGCTATTTTTGAGCTCATCTCATCTGCATAATAAATAACAACTGCCTCTGGAAACATCGGCTGTTTAGGTGAGCCATACTCTGTTTTTCCATGATGGCTTACTATAATGTGAAGCAGTTTATTTTTTAGCTCTTTGTCAATGCCAAGCTTGTCCATTTTATTTGAAACAAATATAGAGCTTAGGACTATATGGCCAATCAGCTGCCCTGAATCAGAACCCTTAATTCTTGAGGTTACTTCAAGCTCATCTAGCTTCCCAATATCATGCAGCAATGCCCCTGCAATCAAGAGGTCTTTTTCTAGCCCAGTAAATAATTTTAAGCTTAGCATAGAGTATTTTAAGACCTCTAAAGTATGTTCCAACAATCCGCCTATCCAGTTATGGTGTATCTCAATTGCACCTGGATGTGACTTGAATTTTGCTTCCATAGCAGGCTCATTAAATATACCTTCCAATAATCTCTTTATATCTTGATTTTTAACATCATCAATAGCTGATTTTAGTTCAGAATACAGGTCATCAATATCTTTTCTTGCTGGCTTGATGAAATCAGCTTTGTCATACTCATCCTCTTTTAATGGCTCAATGATAAATGGCTCGTTTGTGGCTAATTGAAGCTTATTATTATAAAGAGAAACTTTTCCCTGCACATGAACAACAGAATCTGCTTTTATTGAGTTATAAAGTTCTCTTACTTTTTTCTCATCCTGGCTGCCCCAATACCTGTAATCAAGGGTTTTGCCGCTGCTGTCTGACAAAATCAGCTGGAAAAAGAATCCCTTGGCATAAGATGACATTGTTTTTTTTATCTTTACAACAAAGACATCATCTACCTTATCCCCATCATTTAATGCTGAAATAGGCTGTTTCTTATTATATTTGATTTTAATACCCCCAATCTTACTATAATCTCAATTTTTATAAAGCTTTCTCTTTATTGGTTTTTAAATATTAGATAATTTTTTCAAACAAGTTTTACAAAAGCGAGAACCCACTCTATCTCTATTATCATAACTCGGTGAATAAAATACTTTCTCAGGAGGATTCATAATACATCTCTCTTCTAGTACAAAATTGTTGCAATGCGCTACCTGAATCCCGTTCTTATAACAACTATCTATTTTTTTATCATGAAGGAGATGAAACAATTCATGAAAAATTGGGGAATAATTTTGATTTGTCTCAAAAGATGTACCCCCAATAAGTAAATGGTTTTTTGAGAAATCAGCAGTTCCATTCATACTATAACATAAGTGACGATTATCATCAATTTTTTGGGTGAAAGCCCCTATCTGGACTATTGGTGTAGGTTTTATTGATTCATGATAGAATGGTGTTGTTAAATAGAATACTCTTAATGAGTCATCCTTTGGATATTTCTGAGTTATTTTAGTAAGATTAAAAAAATTTTGATCAAAAATAGAAATTGAATCATATTTGAAGATATTATCATCTTCTGAACAAAATAACAATTCTTTAGAACTCTTTGTATCGAGAGAAAATTTATCTTCTAAAAAGACTTCAAATCCAAAAGGGAATGCTTTATTTAATTCGTTATGAAAATTATTAAACAAGGATTCTTCAACTTTATCGCATAGATGTATTTTTAATTTCATTATTTTAAGCAGAGTGTGTTATACTTTTAAACCTTTCTATTTTTTATTACTTTATAGTAACATTATTTATAAAAACAATAAACAATAATTTCTAAGTAGTTTTGTTAATTAAATGAAAAGATTTTGTTCTACTAAATTGGACTTAACAAAAGTTTATTAAAGGGTAAGATTATAATATTTATTATGGAACCAAAAATAATAAGGTCAAATGAGTTAAAAGAGAATGACTATGGAGCAACAAAAGTAACTGATATTTTGAATACAAAAGAATTTCCAAAGTTTAGTATTGCAAAAGTTAGAAAAGTTGGGGATGATATAAAGCTTGGATTTGATACAGAAAGTGATGTGGCTTATTATGTTCTAGAGGGCGAGGGTGACTGTGTAATAAATAACAAAAAGTATCATGTTAAAAAAGGCGATTGTTTATTTTATCCTAAGGGAACTAAATACAAGCACTTAAAGGGGCTTACACTTCTAGCAATTGCCTCTCCACCATTTGACAGAAAGAAAAGGGTTTATGTTGAATGATTAAGGATTATACCATTTAACAAAAATTCATGAAGAAAAATTCTTTAATTTGGACTGTTTGTCCTGCTTTGCTTCAATGGCCTCTTTGCTGTTTTTATTCCAGTTGCTGT
>CAYWLA010000045.1:0-9216 GCA_964458955.1 uncultured Methanosarcinales archaeon | reverse complement strand
AAATACAATAAAAATGAAATTATCAATATTGCTGGCGGTAAAGAAGTTTCTATAATGCAGTTAGTCAACCTTCTTAAAAACATCACTGGTTTTAAGGGAAAAATTATTTATGATACTAAAAAACCAGATGGAATTCCGAGAAGGGTATTAAATTCGGTTAAAATCTCTAAGCTTGGTTGGCAGTCCAAAATTGATTTAAAAAGTGGACTAGAATTAACTTATAAATGGTATCAAAGAAATATATTCATAAAACCTAATAATAATAAATTATGAGAAATAAACTTAAAATTGAAGATGAGGCTTTAAGGAATATCAATCAATTTCTTTCCGATTTCGACAATGATCTTCTTAATCCTTTTTTTAATATTGTAGAAAAATACGGAACTGTTGAGGAAATTAATAAGAAGGCAGAAAGAGCTGGCCTACTCGAAAATCAGGTAATTGAATTAAAAAAAAGGAAGTCACTCTATCTAAAAGACATAGAATGGCTGATTGAACAAAAAAATAATAGGGCTTTTGTTCCTATTGATGAATATAGAGAAAATATTTTAAAGCAAAAGACAAAAAAGACAAAATTTGATAGGGATTTCGCCGTGACTTTAGAAATAAGTGGTTTTCAGTATTTTTCCTGGCTTATTACTCAAGCCAGACAGGCAATAGAGAATAAAGAAATAATGCCCGCAAGATTTATCCGAGTAAGAAATATGAAAGAACAAGAGGCAGAGAGAAATGGTGATGAGCTTATTGCTGTAGCTGCAGCTATGAATATTATTGGTGCCAGCTATGTCGAAACTCTCGATACTAAAGGAACAGATGGTTCAAATATCCATCTTGGAGGACCAGAAACAATTACCGGATATTTCGGTGGCATTGGTGAACCAAATGATCATGCCCTAAAATGGCTAGATGAATTTTTATATTACTATACTGTGTACGGAATTAGACAGGTTTTAAATATAAATTCAGGGACAGTTCTACTTGGCTATTTTCTAAACAAAATTGGTATTAAAAATGAATTCAAAATATCAGTCTTTATGGGCAATGATAATCCTTATTCAATTCTTGCTACTTTTATAATGGCAAGGCTTTTTTTTGATAAAGATGGTTCCTCATCTCTCGTAGGTTTTAATCTTTCCAATTCCGTTAACAATAAAACGATTGAGATTTCTGATAAAGCAAGGCGAGCATTAGGGCTTGAAGATATAGTTAGGTTTGAACACCACATTACCGAAACTTATAAGAGCATTGTTAAACAACCATACAACAGAAGAAAAGAATTAATAGAGATTGCCAAAAAAGTAAAAAACATTTCTGCAAAACACGAAGGTGGGGAGATAGAAATTGAAAAACAGAGAGAACACCCTTCAGATATCTTAGATTATTTTTTATCCAAAAAAGAAATTTTGAAGAAAAATCTTATGCAAAAATTGGAAAGAAATTATATAGATAAACATGACTCAATAAATATTACAGCCAGAGAACTTACTCAAAATGGTATTGATTTCATAGCAGCTAAAAATCTTCATTATAACTATAAATCTTAAAATAGTTTCCCAGTTAGAAAACGATGTTCCGTGTCATATAAGAATATTAAAAGAAGATGAAATTATTAATGTCATCAAAAAACTAAATGGACGATAATCAACTAAAAACAATGAGAGATGCTTTTATTGAGCTAGTTTATAAAAGAATGCGTTAAAATCATTCAATTTTTTTCCTATCAGCGGATTTTGGAGTTCCTGCCCTTATCCTTGTGGGCAGGGATTAGAAACTAATTAAGATTATTATATGGTAGAATGTGCGGGCTAGATTTTTATATGCTATTATGATAAGAACATCTATAAAAACTCCTAATGTAAATTATTAAAGACATGCTTACAATTTCTAATGATTTTTTAAATACATTCTTTAATAGTCCTGTAAAGGGAAAGGTACATCGTTTATTTCAAAGACTATTTTATATTTTTAAACATCCACGACACATTAGTTTAATACTTGGTTTGATACCATCTAAGTTAGTACCGTTTAATCAAAAAGACAGAATTGTGAATATTAAGTATAAAATAGATGTCTTACGGGCATTGAATTTATCATATACACCGAGTAATATCTTGACCAATTTTTATTCTTATCTTGGATATATAATTTATAATAGTTTGAACGAAGTAGATCAAAATTTTAGTGATTCTTTAGTAGAGCTACAATGTATTTTCTTGAAAGACCAATACTGTGCTCAAGAATTTTTAAAATCAGATAGTGTTATTTTGGACTGTGGAGCTAATATTGGAATGTTTTCTTTATGGGCTCATTACTTATGTCCTTCAGCTCAAATTTATTCTTTTGAACCAACAGAATCTACCTTTGAAATATTAGAAAAGAATATCAAGGAAAATAACCTAAAAGACATTATTCATCCCTTCAATGTAGCATTAGGAGATAAAATTCAAGAAACGAAAATTCGAACCACTCAAGTAGGAATGGGTAGTGATAATTTTATTATTGATAGTATGCGGAATATGCAAGAATATATATCTTATAATTATAATAAGGAAGAAATAGTGCAAATGATTACAATCGATGATTTTGTGATAAAAAATAAATTAGAAAGAGTTGATTTTATCAAAATGGATACTGAGGGTTATGAAAAACAAATTCTAAAAGGAGCACAAGAAACGATTATGAAATTCCATCCGATAATTACTTGCTCTGCTTATCATCTATTAGAAGACAAGATAGAAATCCCTAAGTTAGTATTAGAAATAGAACCAAATTATAAATATCGTTTAGAAAAACGATTTGAAGAAGATTTCATTTTCTGGTATTCCTAACTTTTAAAAATATATTCTTTGATAAATTAAAATAATATGGCAACAATTTTTACAGATACAACAAAAAACCTCAAAGAAAACTAAACAAGGAGAAAACTACCTAAATTAAATGGGTTAGATGAAGAAGGTATCATTAAGGTAATTAAAAATTTATGAGAAAAAATTTATTAATCAAAAACGTAATTAAAAATAGCATAGAAACAAAAAAGAAAATTTTAAAAGATAAAAATGCTTTATTAATGATTGAAAGGGTTGCCGAAGAGATAATAGAAGCATTTAAAAACGATAAAAAGGTTCTTCTTTGTGGAAATGGCGGTAGTGCAGCTGATGCTCAACATATTGCTGCTGAGTTCTCGGGAAAATTTTATTTTGATAGAGAACCTCTTTTTGCTGAAGCTTTGCATACAAATACCTCTTTTTTAACTTCTGTTGCTAATGACTTTTCTTATAATGAGGTTTTTGCCAGAGCAGTTAGAGCCATGGGAAGAGAAGGCGATGTTTTAATTGGGATTTCAACTTCCGGGAATTCTCTAAATGTAACAAAAGCAATTGAAATGGCAAATAAAATGAAAATGGTAAGCATTGGTTTAAGCGGAAAAACGGGTGGAAAAATGGGAAACATTTGTAAATATCTAATTAAAGTACAATCAACTGATACTCCTCGAATTCAAGAGTCTCATATTTTAATTGGCCATATTATTTGTGAAATAGTAGAAAAAGAAATTTTTGGCGACAAAGATATAAAAAAAATATGAAAGCAGTAATTTTAGCAGGTGGAAAGGGAACTCGTTTAGCTAAATTGACAAAAAATGCCCCTAAGCCTTTAATAAAAGTAGGTGGAAAACCAGTTATTGAGCATCAGATTTTACTTTTAAGAGAATATGGTATTAAAGAAATTTGGATACTTTTAGGGTATTTTGGTGAAAAAATAAGAGAATATTTTCAAGATGGCAAAAAGTGGAAAGTGAAGATCCATTATTATCAAGAAGAAAAACCTTTGGGCACAGCTGGTGCTCTTAAGGTATTGGAAAATGAAATAAAAGAAGATTTTTTGGTTTTTTCTGGCGATGTGATGATGGATTTTGATTTAAAAAGATTTATTAATTATCATCGTCAAAAAAAAGGTATTGCTTCAATTGTCGTTCATTCCAATGATCATCCATTTGATAGTGATTTAGTTGAAGTAGATAAAGAAGGACAAATTATCTCTTTATTAAAAAGGCCTCATTCTCCTGAACTAACCTTTCGTAATTTAAGCATTGCTTCCGCATATATTTTTTCACCTAAAATATTTAAATATATTCCCATTAAAATAAAATCTGATATTGAAAAAGATATATTTCCTCTAATTTTAAAATCAAAAGCGAAGATTTATGCTTATAATAGCCCAGAATATTTTAAAGATATTGGCACACCTGAAAGATTGTTTAAAGTAAGAAAGGATTATACTCTAGGCAAAATTAAAAGACTTAATCTAAAACAAAAAAGAAAAGCTATTTTTCTTGATAGGGATGGGGTAATTAATGAAGAAGTTGATCAGCTTTGCAAGGTAGAAGATTTAAAAATTTATGATTCTACGGCAAAAGCAATCAAAAAGATTAATGAAATAGGAGATTTGGCTATCATTATCTCTAATCAGCCAATGATTGCTAAGGGGTTTATGACAGAAAATGATCTGAATGAAATCCATAAAAAGCTAGAGACAGAATTGGGTAAAAAAGGGGCTAAAATAGATGCTATTTATTATTGCCCTCATCATCCGGAAAAAGGATTTCCTGGTGAAATACCAAAGCTTAAAATTAAGTGTAATTGTCGAAAACCAGAAATAGGACTTTTTTTGAAAGCTCAGAAAGATTTTAATATTGATTTAAAAAATTCTTATTCAATTGGTGATAAAACCAGCGATATCTTAGCAGGGAGAAGAGCGGGATGTAAAACTATTTTAGTCAAAACTGGTTATGGAGGAAAAGATAAACTATTTAATGCGAAACCAGATTTTGTCGCCAAAAATTTATTAGAAGCAGTAAAAATCATTATTAAATATGATAGAAAATAAGCAAAAATTGACTTTTAATAAACCGTTGGTAAGTATTTTGATGCCCGTGTTCAACTCTTTTAATCCCCAGCGTTGTGGTGGAGTACCGCTTTTGACCCAAGCGATTGAATCACTTTTAGCTCAAAACTATAAAAATTTTGAGCTTATTGTTTTAGATAATCAATCTTCTGACGCAACGCCAACTATTTGCAAGTCGTATGCGGTAAAAGACAAACGGATACGGTACATACTTGATATTCAGAAACGATACCCGGAGGGCGGAATAGAATTCGCTGCATCGTTTATGAAAGGAAAGTATTGTATGATAGCGAATGACGATGATTTATGGAGGCCGGATTATATTTTAAAACTTGTAAACTTTTTAGAAGACCATGATGAGATTGATATGGTATATTCCAATACTAGTCTAATCGATATTCACGGCAGAGTAACATATCGGTCTATTGTTTTAAGCCAAGATATCTATAGCAGTCAAACTCCGAACATTAATAATTTTTGTATCTATGCGTATAAGCGAAATGTAATACCAATTGTCTTCGGTATGTTTCGATCCGATGTGTTCCGTAAGGTACTTCCGTATGAACCGTTCGATGAACTTAGAGCAAATGTTGACAATCTTTTTATGATGAAATTTTTCCTTTTGGGATTCAGATGTTACTTTATTGATGAGGTATTGTTTTTTTACAGAGACCGCCAGCGTAAATTAGTTCCTTCTTTGTCGGCGGGAATGCCAGGACTAGATACTCCACTCTTGATTTGGCTATATTATGTAAGGCACCAATTATATTTTTTTAAAAAAATAAACAGCATCATAAAAGAAATGGACGATTTTCCTGAATTAAAGAAGATTTTTTTGAGATGCGTGACTAGGGATGCGTTTATTAAGCATAGTATAGGGTTGCTTCATTGGATAGGAATCGATTATATAAAAGACAAAAAACATAGAAGCATTTATGCAAAGCTTATAAAATTTATTAATGCAAATTTCATCGATAAGGGTATATTAATTATTTCTTTTTCTGGAGGAAGTGATATACGGTGTCACCCTTTTATTCTTGGAAAACGGCTTCAAGAAAGTTTGCAAAAAATAGATTCTTTTTCTGCTCTTTTAAATTATTGCGTTTCACTACTGTCGCTTAAGAAAAAGCCAGAGATTGTTCTTAATTTGGAAAGTATGATGCGCGATGAGATAGGAGTATGCGAAGAAGAAGAGAAGGGAGTGAAAGCGCTTCAAAAAAAAGCCCCTCTTATTTTTTCAAAAAGAAATACGAGACAGAGGGTTTTCCAAGAGAAAAAACCAAAGGTTTCCGTAATTACTACGTCATACAATACAGGAAAATTTTTGCGTGACACTATGAAATCTATAACAAATCAATCATATGAAGATTTTGAACATATTGTAGTAGATGGAGCTTCAACTGATGATACTCTTCAAATACTCAAAGAATATCCTCATATCCGATTAATTTCAGAAAAAGATAATGGTTATCTTGATGCATTTCGGAAGGGTTTGGCTATAGCCAGGGGTGAATATGTGCTTCAATGCGCAGTCTCAGATGGCTATATTGATGAACATTGGATCGCAAGATGTGTGGAGATACTTGACCGTGATAAAGAGGTTGCCTTGGTTTGGGGACTTCCCCAGTATATGACCGAGCAAAATGAATTGGAGGATATATCATACCCCCAATTTCACAATGTTTTACCACCTCAAAAAACTGAGTTTATTTACTATTGGTTGGCGACGAACTTTTGGCTTCCGGAAGGAAATTTTTGCGTACGTAGAAGAGTACTTGAAGCATGTTTTCCTCAGTACAAAACAGGAACCGTGTGCAGAGAAATGCATATAGATCCATGGCTCGAATTTAATTATTATTTTAATGTGTCGGGTTATCTTCCTTATTTCATACCAATGGTAGCAAATTTTGGAAGAATTCACAAAAATCAAGCTGGACAAAAAGAGATTGAAAGTGGAATTATGGAAAAAAGGCTTAGAAACTATTTTAAAAAAACAAAAACCTACAGGAGAAAAGTAATATTTGGGATGATAACTCATCAATATAAAGACGGAGCAGGAGAGATACTGTCTTATCAATTCTCTGTTTCAAAATTTATAGCAAGATATACTATGCTTTTGCCAATCAAAATAATAGATTCAACAAAGTCGTTAGTTATACCCATTTTAAAAAAATCGCCAAAACTCTATCAGCTTAGTAAGAGGATATTTGATAATCTTCATAAATTCATGAGATAATGAGATTTAAAAAACATTGTTATAATTTTGCTCATTTTGTTTTTCGATTGATTCAGCCTATTTTAGATATTCGGGCGCTATTATTTTCTTTTCCCCGGTATATTGAGTTTATAAAAGACAGGGGGAAATATTCAAAAATGGAAGGAGCAGAGCGCATTAATTTATTAGATATATACCCTTGTATACACGATAAAACTCAAACAACAAGCTTTGATAGTCATTATTTTTACCAAGATATCTGGGCCTTTCAAAGAATATTTAAAAGCAAAGTTAATTATCATGTGGATATTGGATCAAGAGTGGATTTTGTTGGTTTTTTAACTACAATTACTAAGGTTACTTTTATTGACATCCGGCCCCTAAAGGTAACTTTGGAAAACTTCGAATCAATAGAGGGCGATATTCTTTCTTTACCGTTTAAAGATAATTCAGTGGAGTCACTCTCTTGTCTCCATGTAGCCGAACATATTGGTCTTGGTCGATACGGTGATTTACTTAATCCTCAAGGTACCAAAAAAGCGACTAAAGAACTCTCTCGGGTACTTGCTCCGGGCGGGAATCTCTATTTTTCTGTGCCTGTCGGGAACCCTCGATTATGTTTTAATGCTCACCGCATTCATTCACCCGAGCAGATCCTTGATTATTTTGATGATCTTGATCTTATAGAGGTTTCTGGTATTAATGATAACGGGATATTTACTCAAAAGATAGATATTAAGAGATTAAGTAATTGTTATTATGGTTGTGGATTATTCTGGTTTAAAAAACCAAAATAATCTATAAAAAAACAATTAATTTTATGAAAATCTTTTATAAAAAACAATACTTTGGAACAAATAATAAAGTTAATCGCGACAAATGGTTAGAAAAAACTCTTTCGAAAATTTCACCTGGCGCAAGAATTCTTGATGCTGGCGCTGGGGAATTACAATATAAAAAATATTGTTCACATCTTAATTATGTTTCGCAAGACTTTTGTCGGTATGAAGGAAAAGGCAATGGGAAAGGATTGCAAGCAGGTGAATGGAATACTTCTAAAGTTGATATTTTGTCGGACATTATTTCTATTCCCGAAAAAGATGCATCTTTTGATGCTATTCTTTGTGTTGAGGTTTTCGAGCATCTACCTGATCCAATAAAAGCAATAAATGAATTTGCTCGATTGCTTAAATCTGGTGGTTATCTAATTCTTACCGCCCCTTTTTGTAGTCTTACCCATTTTGCCCCCTATCATTTTTATTCTGGTTTTAATAGATATTTTTTTGACTATCACTTGGAAAAGGCCGGTTTCGAAATTGTCAAAGTGACACCAAACGGAAATTGGTTTTCATATCTCGCTCAAGAAATTCGCCGTATTCCTTTTGTTGCAAATCAGTATGCGTCGAAAAAAGTATCGCTTTTTACAAAATTAATTATAGTAATACTACTTTTAATTCTCGGGCGCATTGAAAAAAACGATACAAACTCATCAGAATTTTTATGCTTTGGGTATCATTGTTTAGCTAGAAAAATTTAATTAATGATAATAGTAAAATTACAAGGAGGTTTGGGTAATCAAATGTTTCAGTATGCGACAGCGCGGGCGGTTGCTGAGCGTAATAAAACTGATTTGGGTATTGATATTTCTTGGTTTGATAGATACAAAAATAATTTAGTTTCCAGAAAATATGTGTTGCATAATTTCAATATTTCAGGAAGATTACTCAAAACGGGTATTTTCTACAGAATTTTATCAAAACTGGTGTTTTTAGAAGATTTGAGACCTATTCAGAAAAGATACTATATAAAAGAGAAAAAATTGTTTCAGTTTGATTCGGAAATTTTAAATGTTTCCAAAAATGTCTATGTAGATGGTTATTGGCAAAATGAAAAGTATTTTAAGGGTATAGAAGGAATAATTAAAAAAGAATTCACTTTGAAAAATTTATCTTCACCGCTTTTTTGCAAGTTAAGCAATGAAATGGTAAATAGTAAATCAGTTTCTATTCATATTAGAAGAGGTGATTATATCCATAGCAAAGAGACAAATAAAGTCCACGGCGTTTGTTCTTTAAATTATTATAATCAAGCGATAAAAA
>CAYWLA010000044.1:0-9294 GCA_964458955.1 uncultured Methanosarcinales archaeon | reverse complement strand
TCCTCTTCTTCCTCAGGATTATAGCTAGGCACAGCTGCCTTGCTTATTATTATTACATCCCCTATAGACTTGACTAACTGATGTGGTACAATAACCCCTTTTGCAGAGCCAAGAATCTTATTAAGGAAAGAGTTCTTTGTTGCCCTAACCCTCCAGCCAAACACCTTGTTGGTTGTTAAAATTGATTCCTCCACATCACCAAAATAATCCCCAGAATCAGTAAAAACCTTCATATCATATGTTTCTGATATTTTTTTCATCTTTAGCATGATACCCCTCCAATATAATTATGCTATGATTAATATATACCAACTATTTAAAGCTTTCGAAACTTCGCAAGTTTTATAAAAAGGTTTTAATGTTTGCTTTATTACCATAAAAAATATTGAGATTATTAACAAAATGAGAATAGAACATAAACATAATAAAGCAAAAGATGAGGCTTATAAAGCAATTGATGGTTTATTAAATGAATTAAAAAAACAGTATAAAGAAATTATCCAGGATTATTCAGGAAGCTGGAACTCTTCCAAAGATATTATGGATTTTAGCCTTTATGCCAGGGGCTTTAAAATATCAGGGAAAATCCAGTTATATGATAATCTTATTGTGTTAGAGGGAAATTTGCCTTTTTTGGCTAAACTTTATCAAGGAAAAATAGAATCAATGATTATACAAAAGTTAGAAGAGATTTTGTAATGATTTTTATTTCTAAAATAAACTTCACAATGTTCTAATACAAAAACTTCGCAAGGTTTATAAAAAAGGATTTTTATTATATTAAAGATGAGATACAAAAACCTAAACATAATCGGAACATCGCACATTGCAAAACAGAGCGTTGACAGTGTTAAAAATACAATTCTCAAGGAAAAGCCGGATATTATTGCATTAGAGCTTGACAAGAATAGGCTTTATGGGATAATGCATAACCAAAAGAGAAAAATAAGCATTACAGATATTTCAAGAATAGGATTTAAGGGATTCTTGTTCAGCTGGATTGGCTCTATTATACAAAAAAAGCTAGGGGATTATGTTGGAGTTGCTCCTGGCTCTGAGATGAAAACTGCGATTAGGCTTGCAAAAAAACAAAAGGCAAGGATTGCCCTTATAGACCAGAATATTGAGACAACACTAAAGCGTTTTTCAGGAGCATTAACATGGAAAGAAAGATGGAACTTATTAGTTGATATTTTCAATGGAGTTATATTAAGGAAGAACGAACTTAAAGATTTAAATATTGAAAAATTTGACCTTACAAAAGTCCCAAGCCAGGAAATTATCAGGAAGTTAATCAATAAGATGAGAGAAAGATACCCAAACATATGCAGGGTTTTGATAGATGAGAGAAACAAGATAATGGCAAGAAATCTCTCTTATTTAATGAATGAGCATCCTGAAAAAAATATCCTGGCTGTGGTTGGAGCAGGACATGAGGAAGAAATAGTAGAACTAATCAAAAAAGATTTGGATAATAAAATAAGCTACAATTTTAGTGTAAAAAATAGCATCTAAAACAAAATACTTAAATACAAACTTACCTTTAATAAGAAAATGAGGAACCTCATAGACAAGCTAAACAGGTATTTTACCTTTAATTCAGAAGAAATAAAGGGAATTCTTGGCTCTACGCTGATAATTGCCTTTATAATCTCCTTTAAGTTATGGGGACCTAGCGACAAATTTAATTTTGCATATGGCCTGAAAAACTTCTTTAATTCTATTCTTATAACATTATTGGCTATACTTGTCCATATATCTGCTCAAAAAATATATGGATTATATATTGGCTTTAAAGTTGAGTTCAGGACTTTCTGGCCTGGCTTGATAATAGCCCTTGTATTGTGCTTTGTTTCAGGAGGGGCTATATGGCTCCTTATTCCAGGCGGCATCGTGATTTATCACATGGCCCAGCACAGGCTGGGATTTTTCAGATATGGAATAAACTATTGGTCCTTGGGAATTATATCAGCAATCGGTCCTTTAGCAAATGTTTGCATTGCAGCGTTGCTTGCAGTAATAGCATATGGAGGTGTTATAATACCGCCTATGACTCCAATAGCAACAACAACCTTAATTGGACGGGCAATTAGCCTTAACCTCTGGCTTGCAATATTCACCATGCTGCCTATACCTCCCTTAGATGGAAGCAATATGTTCTTTGCAAGCAGGCTATTGTATGCCTTTGCCTTTGGATGTATTGTAGGGTATGCAATGCTCGTGCTATTTTTAGGATTTTATTCATTAGTCTTTGTAATACTTATGGGAATCATATTTTGGTTTTTGGCATATCAGGTAATGGAGAAAGCAGGATGATAAAAACAAAAAAAGGAGTATTGGACATGGTGAGCATGTGGGTTGAATATGTTGCCCTGGTTGTATTATTTATTGGATTTTTTATTTCAATATCATCTGGCTCTGCCTTTTTAAGTTATTTGATTATATTTTTTTCAGGGCTTTTAACAGGAAGGATTGTTTTCCAGAATAGGAAGGCCCTTCCATTCAAGTATTATATTCTTATGCTTGTTTTTCTTGTTGGGTATATCTTTGGAACATATGTTTCTTTTGGAAGCAGAAAGGTTATTGTGATTGTTTTTATATTGTCAAATATTCTGAGTTATTATATTCATGATAAGAACTACATTAAGTTATAAAACTAAGATGACAATTATAAGAATTTATAAGAATTTAAAATTACAAAAATCCTGCTTTTTAGCTTCAGCAATATTATTGTGCACAACAAAAGTATCTGCTTATATAGATCCTGGAACAGGAGGGATGATAGTTGGCTCTGCATGGCCATTTATTCTTGGCATATTAGCTGCTGTTGGCGGATTCTTCCTGAGATACTTTTTTAAACCAATTAAAAAAACATTTTTAAAACTGTGGAAACTAATAAAAAAATCAAAAAAAGAAAATTAAGTATAAAAAAACTAACAATATTTATAATAATATGTATTATTATTGTATGTTTTGTTATATTTTTTTTAGGAGAGGAAAAAATGGTTAAAAGCAGATATGATAAAATGCTTATAATTGGCATTGATGGCATGGACCCAAAGGTAACTGATAAACTAATGAGTGAGGGCATGCTTCCAAATTTTTTAAGACTAAAAGAAATAGGAAGTTTTTCAAAACTAAAAACAGTGCTCCCTGCTGAAAGCCCTGTTGCATGGACAACTATTGCAACGGGCACTAATCCCGGAAAACACGGCTTGTTTGATTTTGTTACAAGAGACCCAAAAACTTATCTGCTAGAAGTTGCTATTACAAAACAAAAGTCAAAGTACAGCACTAAATTTGAATCCCCAATTAAAGGAATTCCTTTTTGGAGGATTACTTCTGATGCAAAAATTCCAACAACAATTATCAGGTGGCCGGCAACTTTTCCTCCTGATAAAATCAATGGAGTAATGCTTTCTGGAGAGGGCGTTCCGGATATAAGGGGGTTCTCAAGCGGGTATTATATCTATACTTCTAAAGGATTAGATGAAGAGAAAAAAATAAAAGTATCAGTTAATGATGGATTGATTAATTCAAAGGTTTTTGGTCCATTGGGAACAGACAGAAAATCTATTGAAGAACCAATCCAAATAAAATTAGATGAAAACAAAGCAATTATCATTGTTGACGACAAGGAATATCCTGTTAATGTTGATGGATGGAGCGAATGGATTAGGATAGATTTTAAGGTTGGTTTCATGAAAAAAGTTTCTGCTATTACAAGAGCTTATCTATTCAGCGTCGAGCCAGAATTCAATATGTATCTTAGCTCTATCCAGATAGATCCTGAAAACCCTGTTGTTGATTTCACTTATCCAAATAAGTATTCAAATGAGCTTGCAGATGCAATAGGCTTGTATAACACATTAGGCATACCTGAGGATACAAATGCCTTAAATGAAAATGCCATAACTGACAAGGTTTTTTTAGAGCAGGTTGCCCAGATTGAGGATGAGAAAAACAAAATGTTCTGGTACGAATTCAACAGATTTGACAAAGGAGTTTTGGCTTTCGTGTTTGACTCAGGAGACAGGCTTCAGCATATGTATTGGGATGAAAAAAACCTTTTTAATGTTAAAGAAGGATTATCAGTAAATAAAGAGATTATTGATTATTATGTTAAAAAAGACAATCTCTTAGGAGAGGTTCTAAATAAGATAGACAATCAAACTGCTTTAATGATATTTTCAGACCATGGATTCACTAGTTTTGAAAGGGCTGTCAGCATTAACACCTGGCTTGTTGAGAACAAATTCATGACTTTAACAAATGATTATAATGAAAAGGATGAGGGGGCTCTCTTCAAGTTTGTTGACTGGAGCAAAACAAAGGCTTACTCAGCTGGCTTTGCAGGGATCTACATCAATCTCAAGGGAAGAGAGGGGCAAGGTATTGTAGAAAAAGCTGAAAAAGAAGAAGTTATTAATGATATCATCAAAAAATTAGAAGATTTCAAAGATCCAAAAAATAATCAAAAGATTATAACCCATGCATACAAAAGGGAAGAGATTTATTATGGGAATTATGTCAAGGATGCTCCTGATATTGTTATTGGATTTGAGCCAGGCTACAGAATGAGCTGGCAGAGTGCAATTGGTGGCTTAACACCAGAGCCAGTCATAGATAATTTAAAAAAGTGGAATGGAGACCATATTGTTGACCCATTACATGTTCTTGGAGTTTTATTTACAAACTTCAAAACAAATAATGAAAATCCAAGCTTGGTAGATATTGCTCCAACTGTCCTTTCCCTACTTAATCTGGACATACCAAAAGAGATTGATGGAATGAACTTATTGAAATGAACAGTCCAGATGAACTTAAAAGAAAAACTATGTTGGTTATTAGGGAAACTGATTATTTTTCAAATTAAAATTATTTATATTTAGAGTTATTATGAAAAATATACTAATTAAAAACAAAAATGATTTTGAAAACAAGTTAAGCAAGATAAAAAAAGACGGCATTGAAAAACTTCATGTAATTGCAGACTTTGACAAAACATTAACAAAGGCCATTGTAAAAGGACAGAAAACCCACACAAGCATCGCCCAGATAAGGGAAGGGGGCTATCTTTCTGAAGATTATGTTAAGAAATCATTTTCACTTTATGACAAGTTCCATTCCTTTGAAATAAACCATAAGCTTTCTGATGAAGAAAAGGATAGAAAAATGATGGAATGGTGGAGCAGCCACCTAAAACTTTTGGTCAAGGAAGGAATGAATAGAGAAGTTGTTGATGATATAATAAAAAAGAAAAGAATTTTACTGAGAAAAGGTGCAGAAGATTTTTTTAAAAAGCTTCATGAGAAAAATATTCCTCTTCTTATATTCTCTGCTGGAATTGGTGATATAATAAAAGGCTGTCTTGAATCAGAAGGCCTGCTGTATGATAACATGCATATAATATCAAATTTCTTTGATTATGACCAAAAGGGAATGGTAAGGGGCTATAAGTCAAAGATAATACATGCTTTCAACAAGGATGAGTTTGCAATAAAAGAAACCAAATATTTTGATATGATAAAAGAAAGGAAAAATGTAATACTAATAGGAGACAGCCTTGGTGATATTGATATGGCAAAAGGCATTGAACATGAGGCAATGCTAAAGATAGGCTTTCTTAACAAAAACATTGAAGAGAACAAAGATGTTTATGAAAGAAATTTTGATATTGTTATCCTGAATGACAGCCCAATGGATTTTGTGGTTTCTTTGATAAAAGGTATCTAGTTAGTTAATTAAATAATAAAGGATTCTCTAAATGTATTAAAGCAGTGGTGATTGCCTGCTTGATGTATTCTTTTCTTTTCAATCTGTCTTTTGTTAAATAGCCTATAACCCCGCCTGAGCGGCCAATCCTTTTATCCTTAGTTAAGCCTGCTTTATAAATTGCCTCATCTATTTCAAGGTTATCAGAAAAAACAAGTTTTGTTACTTTTATTGGATATTCAAATGCAGATGATAAGCCAATATGATAATCTTTTCCGTCATAAATTGCACATGCACAAACATTCATGTATCCTGTTTTTGTATTTGGAACTTTCATTAATCCGCTCTCGATGCCAAAGCTGTATTTACAGTTTTTGAAAGCACTTTTAGCCCTGTTCATAGCACCTTGAATTGTTTCATTAATTGATGTTGGCTGCTTGTAAACCCCTGATAGAACTTCTAATGAGAAAACCTCTGCTTTTGACAAAAAATCATAATCCTTGATAATCTCTTTAACAGCATCAACCTTTACCTGGTTTTTTGACCCAACATTTATTCTCATACTAAACTGGAAAAATTCCGGATTTTATAAATTTAATGGCTTGAAAAAGGTAGAAAGGTTATATTATAAAATGATTCCTAAATGGTTAAAGGCTTAAAAGCATCTGAATACAAAACATTTTTTGTCCCATTTATTGGTTTATATTTCTTTTCAAAATCATGTGATACTTTATTAACTTTTGATTGCCTTTTTGATTCAAAGAATCCTGGAAGACAAAAACCAACACCAAACATTGCAGCAAGTGAACCAATTGTACCAATAAAACTTAGGCTAGGTGGTTCAAGATTTGCACAATAAAAGCAAGGATAAGCTAAACCCATCAAAAGCCCTAATTCCAATACCCCTTCTAAGAGATTGTTACCAGACGGGATATATTTTTCTGAATTATCAAGGAACACTTTTTTCTTTATAAAATCCTTTATTTTATTTTCTTTTGTGTTTGTGTAAACAAGATTCATCTTTTGGGAATCCAAATTGTTTATCACAACTAGATCAATTGAACCATCTCCTTTCTTCCTTGAATAAAAAAGGTTTTTTTCTAGTTTTGGATGGTCCTCTTTGTATTCTGCTTTAGTTAACAAATCATTTAGATAATCTTTATTTTTAGTTACCAATTTTTCTTGATTTTTAGCTATAATTTTATCCAAGTTCTTAAATTCATAGAGTTTTTCATCTAATTTTTCAATTTCATTAAGATTTTTTATTATCCCAGATGCTTGTTCTAAAGCCATAATTATTTTTAGTTAAACCTAGTATATAAATCTTTTGTTTGTTACTACTAAAAAATAGATTTTAAATTCTTATTTTGGACAATTATCAACAAACTATTTAAACCATGAACTCTTATGTTTTTTTATGATAAAAGACTTTGAGCCAAGATTATATCAGCAGACTATCTTTGCAACATGCGCTGAAAAAAATACATTGGTTGTTCTGCCGACAGGCCTGGGCAAGACAAACATTTTTCTTATGCTTGCAGCCCACAGGCTAAAGCAGTATCCAAACTCAAAGATATTATTTATAGGCCCTACCCGCCCTTTAATAGACCAGTACAAGGAAGTTTTCAAAAAACATTTTGAGATTGAGGAAGATAAATTAGCCATATTTACAGGAATGGTCAAGCCAGAAAAAAGGGCAGAATTATGGAAAGATGCAAAGATTATTTTTTCAACTCCGCAAGGGCTTGAAAATGATATAATCGCAAGAAGAATAAATCTTGAGGAAGTAAGCTTGCTGGGCTTTGATGAGGCGCACAAAGCTGTGAAGGATTATTCTTATGTGTGGGTTGCAAAGCAATACAACAAACTTGCAAAATTTCCAAGGATAATTGCATTAACTGCTTCGCCAGGCTCTGATATTGAACACATTTCAGAGGTCTGCAAAAATCTCTTTATAGAAGATATTGAGGTAAGGACAGACCAGGACTATGATGTAAAGCCATATGTCCAGGAAATGGATGTGAAATGGGTTGAGGTCGAGCTGCCAGAGAGTTTTAGGCAGATTCAAACTTATCTAAAGGATTGTGTTAAATCAAAATTAGATGAAATAAAAAAATATGGCTACATGCCCCAAATAAACGGAAGCATGAGCAAAAAAGATTTATTGGAATTGCAGGGCAGTTTGCATTCAGAAATAGCACATGGCAACAAAGATTTTGGAATCCTTAAAACAATCTCATTATTAGCTGAAGTAATGAAAGCAGGGCATGGGATTGAGCTTTTGGAAACCCAGGGAATAATTGCCTTGTATAAATATCTGACTAAGCTTATTGAGGAATCAAGGACAACAAAAGTAAAAGCAGTTAAAAATCTTGCAATAGATGCTAATTTTAAATCTGCATTAATAAAAACTGAGAGCTTATTCAATGAAAAAATAGAGCATCCAAAGCTTAGTAAGCTTAAAGAGATTATAAAAAAAAGCATAGCTGAAAATAATAATATAAAAATAATTGTATTCAACCAGTACAGGGATAATGCCCTGAATATTGTTGATGAACTAAACAAAATAGATGGAATTAAGTCGCAGCTTTTTGTTGGCCAGATGAAGAAAGGTGATACCGGTTTAACCCAAAAAAAGCAGAAAGAAATTTTAGATAACTTCAGGGCAGGCGGGTTTAATGTGTTGGTTTCAACCTCTATTGGAGAGGAAGGCCTTGACATCCCAAAAGTTGACATTGTTATTTTTTATGAGCCAATTCCAAGCGCAATAAGAACCATACAAAGAAAAGGAAGAACAGCAAGGCAGGGAAAGGGAAAGGTTATTGTTCTTGTTGCAAAAAACACAAGGGATGTTTCTTACAGATGGTCAGCTTTTCACAAGGAAAACAGGATGTACAGGACTCTTGAAGAACTGAAGAGAAAGATAAGCTCTCCATTAATGGAAAAAAAAGAGCAGACACTGGAAAGGTTTATTCCGGAAGATGACAAGGTAACAATATTTGCAGATGTAAGAGAAAAAGGCTCTGGGTCTATAAAAGAATTAATAGAGCTTGGTGTTAATATAAACTTAAAAACCCTCAAGGTTGGGGATTATATACTGAGTGAAAGGGTTGCTGTTGAGCTGAAGACAGTGAAGGATTTTGTTGATTCAATTCTTGATAACAGGCTTTTGCAGCAGATAAAGGAGTTAAAGGTTAATTTTGGGAGGCCAATTGTTCTTGTTGAGGGAACTGAGGACATTTATTCAATGAGAAAAGTCCACCCAAATGCAATAAGGGGCATGCTTGCAACAATTGCTGTGAGTTATGGAATCCCTATAATCTATTCAAAAAATTACAAGGAAACATCCTCTTATCTGCATATAATTGCAAAGCGCGAGCAGGAAGAGGGCAAGCGAGATTTTAATCTGCATGGCGAGAAAAAACCATTAACATTAAAGGAGCAGCAGGAATACATTGTAAGCTCTCTGCCGGGGGTAGGGCCTGGCCTGGCAAAACCATTGCTGAAAAAATTCAAGACAGTAAAAAAAGTTATTAATGCAAAGGCCGAGCAGCTTGAAAAAGTTGAGAAGATTGGGCC
>CAYWLA010000043.1:1361-9317 GCA_964458955.1 uncultured Methanosarcinales archaeon | reverse complement strand
TTTCAAATTAAAAACGCCGGGACTGGGACTTTCATCAGCTTTTGCAACTTTGGCTTTAATCCAACACTCACATTTTTGCGAGCGTTAGCGAGCGAGAGGGACTTTTGCTAAAGGCAAAATGTCGCTCCTGCGTGCCAGCTTAGCAAGAAGCTGTTTTGAACCCAGAAATCCTTTCGGAAACTGGCTCTCAAGGCCAGCGCAATGCCAGATTATGCGATCCCGGCTTGATAATTTAGAACTTCTCTTAAATTTAAATAACTTTTGCTTTACTGCATTTCAGGGGGAATCAATATAGGTATTCCCTCTTTTATAGGATAAATAGCCTTGCATTTTGTGCAGGCTAACTTTGTTTTCTCCTTGTTATACTTAAGGCCAGATTTGCATACAGGACATGCCAGTATTTTAAGGAGTTTTTTTGGAATTGGTTCTTTCATTTGAATTATCCTAATAATATAGTTTGTTTCTTTTAAACTTTTCGCAATGTTTTAAAAACAGTTTATGATTAAAAAAGCCAATTCTTTTTAAATCTTTCTTTAAAAACCGAAAAGTTTATATATAATACATAAATACTCTTTATAAACATTTGGTTTAAAAAATTATTTTAACTGAAAGGTATTAAATTTTGGGGGGGTGCCTATCATGCCTAGTTATATAAAAAAATGCCCTGAATGCGGGAGCATAAACTTATTCTGGAATAAGGACAGGGGAGAAGTAATTTGCCGAGACTGTGGTCTAGTCATTGAAGATAAAATGGTTGATTTTACACAGGAATGGCACGAGTTTGACAGTGACTCAGGTGATAAGAAAAGAAGAGCTGGAGCGCCAATGACTTATACCCAGTTTGATCATGGTTTGGGTACAGATATTGGAAGAAAAGCTGATTTAAGTTCATTAAGCCAGAAAAACAGAAACAAGTTCTTTAGATTAAGGAAATGGCAGTATAGGATTTCAACTGCTATTGAGAGAAATCTTAAGCTTGCACTTGGAGAACTGAAGAGAGTTGCCTCTTATCTCAAACTCCCAGGCAGTGTTGAAGAAGAAGCAGCAAGAGTTTACACTATGGCAGTCCAGAAAGGCCTTGTAAGGGGCCGTTCAATGGAATCTGTTGTTGCAGGAGCAATTTATGCTGCATGCAGAAGACACGAAGTCCCAAGGACACTTGATGAACTATCTGAGGCAAGTGGAATTGAAAAAAAGGAAATTGGAAGAACATACAGGTTTGTGACAAGAGAACTTGGAATAACAATACTTCCAAGCAACCCTTCTGATTACATAGCCAGATTTTCTTCAGCTCTAAAGCTTTCTGCAGAAACACAATCAAATGCAATTGAGATACTTGAGCAGGCCCAGAAAGCAGAACTGACCTCTGGAAGAGGTCCAACAGGGATTGCAGCAGCAGCATTATATGTTTCTGCATTGCTGCATGGAGAAAAAAGGACTCAAAGAGAGGTTGCTGATGTTGCAGGCGTCACAGAAGTCACAATAAGAAACAGATACAAGGAGTTGCTTGACAAGCTTAAGCTTGAGAAAGAAATCAAGAGATTAAAGAAGAAAAAGGACTAAAACCTAAACAAGGCTTTTTCAAAATCTTCTATTTTTTTGCTTTTTATTTTAATGCCTTCCTTTTTTAATAAATTTATTTTTTTGCTTGTTCCCTTTGCATAGCCTCCAACAAATCCATCTGAATTAACAACCCGATGGCACGATATTATTATCGGCCTTTTGTTATTATGCAACGCAGTTCCAACAGCCCTGTAAGCATGGGTATTAAGTTTTTCAGCTATAATCTTGTATGTTGTTACCCTTCCCTTTGGAATCCTTTTTGTCAGTCTTAGGACTTTTTCATTGAATTGCATTTTCAGTTTAAGATGCTGAAAATCTTATTAAGGTTTTCTTTTGTCTGCTCTTTCTTATAGGTTTTTGCCAGATTTATCATCTTATCTTTATTTAGTTTAATGCCTTTTTGATTTAATAATACCTTCGTGCCACCAGATATGATAAATTGGCAGAACTGGGTTACATTCTTTGGCTTTTTTGTTATTTTGCAGCGTTCAAAGTCAATCAGAACAGGCTTTTTGTCAATTATGATATGCTTCAATGGATGGTGCATCTCTTCCTTATCAACCTTCAAACTATCCATAATGTAAAGCTGGTTAAAAACATTTTTTATTGTTTTAATTATACTTTCCCTATTATTATTTTTAATAAAATCAATAATAAAATCTCCCTTAACAAATTCATAGGCAAAAAAGCCCCTGCCTGAGAAAAGAAGCTTAGGACCAATATTATGCTTATTTAATATTTTAATCCATTTTGTTTCATTTGCAATCCTTCCCTTTGCCTTGCTTTCAGGCTTTTTTGTTTTTATAACAATCTTTTTCTTTTTCAGGCTGGCATTGTAAAGGAGACCGCGATTGCCTCTTGCAAACTTTTTTATGTTTTTCAAGCCCTCTTTTTCCAGTGTTTTCAACAGGCTTGATTTTTTTATCAGATAAACAAACAAGGTTTCAAAAAACAATTTTTTTTCATCTACCTGTTTGAATCCAAAGCAATAATCCTTCAATAGTTCATCAACTTTCTCCTTTTTTGTCAGTGAGCTGAAAACAATAAGGATCTTGCCATTTTCTTTCAGATAATTGCTTGCTTCAGAAAGAAATTTTTCAAGTGTTTCATAGCCTTTTTTTCCGCCATAGATGCTTTTGTCATCTATGCCTTTGTCCTGCGGCAAATACGGCGGGTTGAATATTATCAAGTCAAACAAAATCTTTTTTTCAAGGAAGTTTTGTATTTTTTTATTCTTTAAATTTTTTAAACAATTATTTTTAAATTGTTTTTTTGCTTCTATTTTTTTAAATAAACCAAACAAGCTGCTTTCAAAAAAACAAATATTTTTTACATTCTGCTTAAATGCATTCTCTCTTGCTAGTTTAATTGCATCTTTGCTTATATCAACTCCAATTACTAGCTTAGCTTTTTCTGAGGCTGCTTCTGCCTGGATTCCAGAGCCTGTTCCAACATCCAGTACAAAACCCCCGGAATGCTTTTTTACATGTTTTACCAGCAGAAAAGAATCCTCCATTGGCTCATAAACTTTAAACATAATAAAAATAAAAAAGAATTAGTTATTAAATCTTTTGTATAAATAAAAAAATAAAAAATTAAGAAAATTTATCTTCTTGTCTTTTTCTTGGCAGGTTTTTTCTTTGCTTTTTTCTTCCTGTGTCCGCCTCTAGCCATTTTTGCTCTTGAGACATCTCCTGCCTTATCAATGAAGTAAAGGTATCCTCCTACTTTTTTGACTCCTACCTTCTCTACCATTTCTTTTTTC
This sequence comes from uncultured Methanosarcinales archaeon, assembly GCA_964458955.1. Taxonomy (GTDB): domain Archaea; phylum Nanobdellota; class Nanobdellia; order Woesearchaeales; family CG1-02-33-12; genus CG1-02-33-12. The sequence goes on along the minus strand of CAYWLA010000043.1, from coordinate 5,989 downwards.
TTTTTTCCTTTTTTTCTTCCGCCTCTGGCCATCTCTACTCTGGAGATATTTCCTGCTTTATCAATAAAGTACAGATATCCAGCTTTTTTCTTAATTCCTACTTTTGCTACTTTTTCAGCCATTTTTTGACCTCCTTTTTATTTTAGAATACTCCCCCAAAACAAATTAGGGTAATTGTTTTATTGACGAGCTAGTATTTAAACTTTGCTGTTTTTCATGACGATTTATTGACGAAAAAACAAGAAATTAGTATACTGATTTAGTTATTTACTGCTTTTTTTGAAGTTTTCATCGACTGCATTAAAATATTCTCTAACCCTGCTTACTAAAGAAGGCATTAAAGATCCATAAATCTTTTCCTCAAATATTTCACTCATGCTTAAGAATTCTGTAATCCTGTAAAGGTTATTTGTTTTTTCAATTATAAACAAATCCTTTAACCTTCTTAACTGCCTTCTTATGTTTGAGGATGCTACTCCTATAAGTGGCAATTTGTGTTTTTTTCTTGACTTAATAACATTATCTTTAATCTCTTCTGAGGTTAGTTTTTTCTTCTGCTTTTTTGCGTTTAATAAAATATAGAGAACATCAACTATAACATCCCTAGAATCTCCTGGCTGCAAAAGCCCTATGCTTAGGCATAACTTCCTGATGATATCTCTTCTTGTTTCTTTGTGAGGCCTTTCATAGCGCCTTAATGTTATCTCTGAAAGAGGAATGTCTTTTGATATTTTTTTCATGATTAAACAGTTTAATAATAAGCTTATATTTATAATTTTTGTTTAAAAGAATTATTTTAATACGCAATCGCACTTCATGCATATATGGTTCTTAAGCTTTTCATCAAACCTCGTGTTTATACCATAATCTAACACAGTCCCGCACTTCGGGCATTTTGGTTCTAAAAATTCCATAGACTCAAACAAATTAAGATTTTCCACCCAGAACCCCCTTATATAATATCTTAGAATCTATTCTATATAAACCTTTCTAATTTTTGTTTTTAAAAACACAAAGTTTAAATTTAATGAGATTTTAACTTTTTGAATATGGGAGATAATGAACTAGTTAAAAAAATTAAAGAGCCCACAAGCTTAAGTTACATAGGCAAAGAAAAAGGGTTCCAGCTAAATGCACAATTTCTTGATGATATTAAAGGGCATGTAAGTCCTGAATTTAAGCTAATAAAAATATATGAATTAAAAAAAAGTAATTATGTGTGTAAGATATATGCAAACAGGGAAGCACTGGATAAATATAATCTCTTAAAACAAATAGATTAGATTCTAACAAAATTTGGGTAATATTTACATGGACGCCGGTCTCCTAAATCGCTGAAAAAACACAAATTAGAATATTTTCTCAGATGTTTCATTTTATCGCTAACTATAAGATCAGCCTCTCCTGTAAAAACACCATTTTTTTGTTTGAAATCATTTGCAATGATATCAACTATCCTAATCTTATAGTTATCATACAATTCTTTTTCAATTCCGTATGACTCCAATGTATCTTTTATAAGATAAGAATCATTTTTGCTTAATATTGCTAATCTTTTTTCCCCTTTTAGATGCTTTTCTATCCCAGAAAGGTCCCTTAACTCGGCATATTTCATAATCTCTTCCTTGACAACAGAATATGGAAGACCTTTCAGGACAGATAACATATTTTTAAATTGCTCTTTACTGTCCTTTCTTAAGATCTCATGTAATCCATATAAGATCCAGTCCTTATATAATCTTATTTTTTTAGATAAATCATTCTCTGAACCCTTAATTAAGATTTGACAGAAACTACGTTGTTGTATTATTGTTCCATCCCAATCAATAATCCCATCAGGGTTTAATCTTTTTTCGAGTATCATTTTAATCATTTGAAATATGTATCAAGCCTGCTCTGGTCCAGGCTATCAATTAACTCACCTTTTTCAAATCCCAGAACCTCAAATATCTTCTCAACAGAAGGAATTATCTGGTTGTTTATATAATAATCCGAGTCATAATCATCCTGGCTTATTTCTTCTGGAAGTCTAGCCCGGTCTCTTATTTTTTCTTTACCTTTCCCTTTTGTTATAACATATTTTATAAGTGAGCCCGGACCAACAGGAATGCCCTTGTCAATCATCCTCTGTGCTGCTGCAACATGTGGTCCAATAGAATCATATTCTCCTATCTGTTTCTGTAGCTGGGTGTGTATAACAACCTTTTCAATAGGAATTTTTTTATCCCTTAAATCTGTAATAATATTCTTCACATAATTGAATGCCTTTTTTGGATTGTCCTCTTTTAAAATTATGTTTAAAATCTCCCTTTGTGTTTCCTTTGCAATAAAAGACCAATTTCTTCTTATTGTTTCAAATCCCTTGATGATGATATGACCATCTTCTGAAAGCAGGGCATATTTTTTCTTTGCACCATATGCGCCCTCTTTTGCTGAAACAAAAATGCCTCTTGGATAAAATCCCTCATACTCAATTTCCATCAGACCAGGAAGATTAGCATTAATTGATTCAACAAACTTTTTTGTCTCATCCATTGTTTTTTTATCTAATATTAAAAATACAGAATCTGTGTCAGAATACAATACCTTAAAGCCGGCATTTTTTGCATCTTCAATAACTTTTTGGATGTAATACCTTCCATAGGCAGTTATGCTCCTTGCACATTCTATTGAGTACCAGCGAGCTCCAAAAAAACCCATGTAACCATACATGGAATTCCCGATAGTCTTTAATGCATATTGCCTTGCATTAAACAGTTTTAACTTTTCCTTATCAACCCCTTTCATAATTTCCTTGATTCTCATTCTTCTTGTTATAATGCCCTCCAAAACTGTTGAGATAAAACCTTTTTTCTTTGAGCAAAACCAGTATTTATCAAACTCTGGAACATGCTTTTCATCCTCACAGCATTTGCAGTTAAGCGTGTCTGGAGATATATTATGAGATGTTATTATGCTTGGATACAGGCTCCTGAAGTCAAAAATAGTTATATCTTTATATAAGCCGGGCGTAGGCTTGAAAACAAAAGCTCCGATGTATGTCTGCTCCCTTCTTTTTTTTATTTCATCATGTGTTGGCTTATTTAGAACAATCTCATTAAGGCTTTTTGCTTGCTTTATCAGATATCCCTCATCAAGTTTTGAGAAGCTCATCCTGCTTACATCAAATATCGGAAGCCCGACTATCTTAACAAGCTCAATAATATTAGGCAGGATTTTCTTGCAGAGCATTAATGTTAGTTTTGAATCCTGCAGATTATAGTCGCAGAACTCTTCGAGTTTTTCTGGCTTGTTGTCCCATGCATCAGCTAGATACTCAATATTTATCTCTCTCTTTTTTTCACCCAATATTTCTTCTGCAACAGAGTCCAATGAATAGCTGTCTGTTTCAAGTGTTGTGCTCATAACCCTTTTTATAAAATTAAATATATCCAAATGGGAAATACCCACAATTTTTGAGGTTGTAATTCCTTTCCTGCTGATTGTTATGGGACTGTAATCAAGGCCAATATCCAGGTTTACCCTGTATTTTTTTGCTCTTGTTTCAATATATGGAAAATCAAAACCATCAGAAAAATAACCAGTTATAATATCTGGCTTGTAAGATTCTATTATTTCCTTAAACTTATTTAAAAGTTCTGGTTCGCTGCTAACAAATTCTATATAATCTTCTTTTGTGTTAAATTTTTTCCATGTTATTACTTTTCTTAGATTATCACCATAAAAGCTTATCATTATTATTGGATTTTTTTCTGTATCAATAACAGCTCCTAAAGGATTATATGTTTCTATGTCAAATGCCAGGATTTTTGGGTTTTCTATTACCTCATCAGTTATCTGCTCTACTTTATCTGCTTTCATGACAGAAACCCTTGACCTTTTGTTTATGAATTCGCCTTCTGCCTTGCATAATGTTAAGGGTGTTATTTCATTATCTATGAGATACCTTCTTGTAAACTGAATATCAAACTCATAAGTTTCAACATCAAGATTTTTTATTTCATTTCTTATAATTGGAATATCTCTTGGCAGCTTTGTAAACACCTTTAGTGCAATTACACTTTTTCCAAGCAATTTTTTATTGCAGGGCTCTGTTTTTGTTACTATGCTTGTTATTCCGTTTTTCTCAACCCTTATTTTTTCAATTTTCTCCCTTATTTTTTCAATACTTGATTTTTTTTGGACAACCAGAAAATATGGCTCAAAGTTGCTATCCTGGACGCAGACCTGCTTTCCGTCAGTAGTCCTTCCAAACAGGTTTATAACTGCCTTGCCCTGCTCTATACTATAGCTTATGTCTATTGGATAAAACTGTATTTCTGCCATTTTACTACTATAAGACTGGTTTATATATAAAGCTTATGAAACTATTTCTGATGAAATAATATGAAAATGATAAAATAAATTTACAATAGATTTAAATAATACTTTCTTTTATTAATTTACATGATTTATGATTTAATTATAGTTGGTACAGGGCCTGCTGGCCTTTCAGCAGCGATTTATGCATCTAAATATAAACTTAATACACTTGTTATCGGAGAAGAGCTGGGCGGCACAGCAGCATATGCGTACAAGGTGGAGAATTATCCAGGGTTTAAGTCAATTTCAGGAATGGAATTAATGAA
>CAYWLA010000043.1:0-1261 GCA_964458955.1 uncultured Methanosarcinales archaeon | reverse complement strand
GCAGAATATGCAAAAAGGGTTTTCATAATTTACAGAAAAGAAAAAATAAGGGCAGAGCCATTAAGGGCAAGCCAGCTTGAAAAAAACAAAAAGATAATTATAATAAACAACACGAATGTTATTGCTGTTAATGGTAATAAAATGATAAGCTCGGTTACGCTTGATAAGGAATATAAAAATAATAAGGAGATTGCTCTTGATGGTTTGTTTATTGAAATAGGGTCTGTTCCATCAACTGTCCTTACAGAACCATTGGGAATAAAACTTGATGAACAGGGTTATATTATAGTTGATTCTTCACAAAAAACAAATGTTGAGGGTTTTTATGCTGCAGGTGACATAACCACAGGCTCTAACAAATTCTGGCAAATATTAACAGCAGCCTCAGAAGGAGCCATAGCAGTGCATTCTATTTATGAGTTTTTGAAGAACAAGAGTTAAAATGGTTATTTATGAAGAATGGAAAAAAGATGTTGAAGAAAAATTGAGAGAAGTTGGGCTTGACAAAATACCGACAATTGTAAAAAGATGCCCTAAATGCAATTCATTAAGCCTGGAGTTTGACCAGAAAACAGGAAGGATTTTCTGCACTAAGTGTGGGTTTGAGATGTTTTTTCCAAAATAAAGAGGTGTTAAAATGACATTACAGCATAAGCAGCAGAGAGTTGGAGTATTTGTTGATGTGCAGAACATGTATTATTCTGCAAAAAACATGTACAATGCAAAGGTTAATTTCAAAGAGATCTTAAGGGAAGCTGTTGGGCAAAGATCTTTGATAAGGGCAATAGCATACTGCATAAGGGCAGATGTAAAGGATGAGAAAAACTTTTTTGACAAGCTTGGGCAGATAGGCTTTGAGGTAAAGGCAAAAGATCTGCAGATATTTCCTGGCGGTGCAAAAAAAGGTGACTGGGATATTGGCATTGCAATGGACATGATAGAGCTTGCTCCAAAGCTGGATACTCTTATTCTAGTTAGCGGTGATGGAGATTTCTGCCCTTTACTGCAGCATCTGAGAAGAGCCATTGGATGCAGGGTCGAGGTAATAGCCTTTGGAAGAACTGCATCATCAAAGCTTACAGAAGATGCAGACAGTTTCTTTGACCTTGACAAGAACAAGAAGTTTCTGATTCCACTGAATAAAAAGATTCAAAAACAATAGATTTAAATATTAGAAAAAGGAAAAATATAATTAGGTTAAAAAGAGGTTAAAATGAAAGAGATAAGAACAAAACTAATACTTCTGTTTTTATTTGTTGTA
>CAYWLA010000042.1:0-9344 GCA_964458955.1 uncultured Methanosarcinales archaeon | reverse complement strand
GGCGGCCTTAACTTTGTCATGGAAAAATACCTCCCTGACAAACTAAAGAACCGCAAGACATGGCTGCCTTGATTAAAACATCATTATCATGATTTTTAAAAGAGATGAATTAAGACTTTTGTGGCCTTTTTATTTGTATTATCTAATCTATGGATTATCCATTATGATAATGCCTTTTATGATAATCTATTTTAGAAATTTAAATTTTTCATTTTTTCAAATAGCAATAATTACCGCTACTTTTTCTATTAGCATGTTTTTATTTGAAATACCTACAGGCGCATTTGCAGATGGATTCAGCAGAAAATATTCTGTTATTTTAGGATTTTTTATTACAGCAATAGCAGTTATTTTAATTCCTTTAACAACTAATTTTTATCTTTTATTGCCATTATGGTTTTTAGCAGGCATTGGTATGACATTTGTGAGCGGTGCTGAAGAGTCCTGGGTTATAGACAATCTTAATAAATACAAAAGAAAAGATTTGCATCATGAGTTTTTTATTAAGAGCCAGAGTTTAGCTGCATTTGGAGTAATTTTTGCACCTTTTATAGGTGCGGTCATTGTAAAAGTTCATTCAATAAGCATCCTCTGGTTTATTTTTGGCTTTGGGTTTTTGCTGAATGCAATGATTTTATTTTTATTTGGAAAAGAATATTATAAACCAAAAAAAGTAAAGATTTTTGAGGCACTCAGAGGAACATACAAAAATAGTAAAAAAGCATTAAAATTTACTGTATCGCACAAGATTGTATTCTTAATAATTTTAGGTGTATTATTTACTGGATTAATGGTTATTGGCGGCGATGGTTTTCAGCCATTTTTAGTTAGTCTTTCTATGCCAGCTTATCAGCTTGGTTATATGTATTCAATTATGGCAGCATTAATCATAGTAACATCATTTTTATCAAGATTGTTTGTAAGGTTCAAACCAAAACATCTTGTGTCTTCAATTATTTTTATCAGAATGCTAATGCTTTTATCCTTATTATTTATCCATCCTCCATGGTATATTGTTGCTGCATTTATTTTTATAATAGAAGGTGCGCTTTCTTCACTTAAAGGACCAATTTTGCAGACTTACTTGCATAAGTTTATACCAAAGAATATTCGTGCAACAGTCATTTCCACCAAAAATATGGCAACAACGTTAGTTATTGGATTGTTTTCTTTAATTGCAGGAGTCTTTTTAGATATTTTTGGGCCGCAGAAAGTATTGGCCTATGGAAGCTTATTTGGAATCTTTGCAATAATAGCATACCTTAAAATTAAGGATTAATTATTTATGAAATATTTCTTCAAGCCTGAGAATGTTTCTTTAGCTTGCTCTTTGTTTTCTACTCCTACAACAATTAAATTTATTTGTCTTTATGTTTCAATTTAAAGAACTTATTAAACTCTTTGAATCCCCTTCCTTCCCAAAAAGAAATTGCCCCATTATCCAAAGAATGTGTGCTTACTGTTATCCATTTTATTTTATTCTTATCAAACCAGTTAATAGCTTCTTTAAATAACGCAGAACCAACTCCTTTTTCTCTAAAATTAGGATTAATATATGTTTCAGCGATATATCCAGCTTTTTGTAAGAAAGGTTTTCTTTCTTCTATTTCAGCAAGCAAATAACCAATAATCTTCTTATTCTCTTCGGATACAAGAAATAACTTATTTTTATCTATTAGTATCTTTTTTATGTAATCATATTGTTTATTTGAAGAAAACCATTTTTTATCTATTTTGTCAATAAGATCCATCTTATCCCATTTTTCATAAAGTGCTAGCATTAAAGGAGCAATTTCTTTTATTTCTTCATTCTTTAATTTTCTAATAACCATTTTAACCTCCTAAATATTTCTTCAAACCTGAGAATGTTTCTTTAGCTTGCTCTTTGTTTTCTACTCCTACAACAATTGATTTTATTTGTTTTATACTCTTGATAAATCTCATAGACTTATCTAAATTAAATCCTTCTGGGCTTGTAAAAGCTTTATATGCAGTAATTGGTTTGCTTGATTTTTTAATTTCTTTTAAAGTATAATCAAGATTTGGACAAGCAAAATCTTTATTAATCCAAATCCATGTTCCGGCTACATTCAAAGACTCAATCTTTTGAAGTGCTAATCCTCCCCCCTCGCATATTCCAATCGGAACAAAATCCAACTCTCGTGCAATTTCTATTTCCTTTTTTACAATGTCTTCTCTTCCAAGAAGAACTAAAGCACTTCTTCCAAGATTTCCAACTAAACAAAAATCACAAAAACTAAGTATCTTCAATTGCTTTTGATATTCCTTTTCATCCAATCTAAAAGATTTAATTTCTTCTTCAGAAAATCTTTTTTTAATATCAGCATCTTTAAACCAGGAACAATCCTTTATTAAATCTTGATCAAAATAATATCTTTCTGATGCACCTAATCTTGCAAGATTTTCTTGTAACCATAATGATTTGTTTTCCAAATAATAATTTGTGTACCAGTGATGATTTGAAATGCAAACAATTTCCGGATGTTTTTTCTTAAATTCTTTTAATACTTTAATTAATACTGGATGAGGTGACATACTAAATCCCCTAACTCCGTTAGAATAAGCTGTTTCAACTGCTTCCTTATAAGCAATTTCTCGCTCTTTTTCAGAATTATATTTTTTACATTTTTTAAACCATCCAGTAAAATGATCTTCACCCATAATTACTGTTGGATAATTCTTACCTTCAATTTTAATAAATGGAAAATGGTTCATATTCTTCAAAAAAGAACTTTTAGGTATATAAATTTGTTGATATTGCCAATATAGTTCTCATTTTGAAATCCTAAAAAATAAAAAAAATAAAATTTCTTAGAAAATCTTTTTGTAAAATTCTTCTCTTCCAATGCCATCTATTTCATCAACTATCTTGGCCAATATCCTGAACAAGTCTTTACCTTTCCATTTGTCATACATTAACCAAGACATAATCATCAATGCTGCAAATTTAACAGCATCAAATATGTGTTGTTTTTCCAGTTTTGATAAAGGCTTATACTTTTTGTATATTTTTATTATTTTTTTTGCTTTATTGAAGTTAAACTTTTTTTCATAAAATCTGACCCAATACAGTAAAATTACACCAATATCATATATCAGGAAAGCGTAACAGGCATCATCAAAATCCAACACTCCAGATAGTTTATTACCTTTATACTTGATATTTTCCTTGCCAAAATCTCCATGTATTACACCCTTTGGCAGATTTCTTGGCAAAACTAAATCTCCTACCTTTGATTTCATCAAATCAAATCTTTTTATGCCTTCTTTCCTATCATTAAAACGTCTCATTTCTATTTTAGAAACATTTATACAAAACTCTTTAGTTCGAGGCTCCCTATGATTATGATTAATTGGCTTATATCCTTTTGATATCTTATGAAATAACGCCAAGTACTTTATCATTTCATGCAGCTGCCTATTATTCAGATTCTTGACATGATGGCCCTCTATGTAACTAAAGAGCACATAAGGCTTGTTTTTGTATATTCCTATAAACTTTCCATCATCCTTCTTTATAGGCCTGGCACATGGATACTCATGTTTCCTAAGGTACTCCAGAAAGTCAGTTTCAAAAGACACGCTTTTTTTAGTTCTGTTCTCATAATATCTTAAAACAAACCTTCCTTTGGTTGTTTTCAGTAGTATGTTAGTCTGGACATAGCCCTGCTTGAAAGGTTTAAAATCGAGAAATTCTCCTATATCATATTCTGAAATGATTTTTTTCAATTCTTTGTTTGAAAACCTTGTTTTAACGGCCATATTTATTTAATCTTTTTATGGATATATAAATTTGTTGATATTACAAATATTTCTAGATATGTCTTTACAATTGATCAGCAAGCCAATATGTTTATAAATCAGTTTATATATTAAAATTATATGCTTCAAAAATATGAGTCTAATATATGGAAATATTATGTTTATCAGTTTTTCAGTGGATTTTATCTTATTGAGTCTATTGGAATCTTATTTTACTTACTAGCAGGTATAAGCTATTTCCAACTATCAACAATCGAAGTAATTGGATTAGTTATTGTTTTCTTATTAGAAATTCCTTCTGGAGCTTTTGCAGATTTATTTGGGAGAAAATACAGTGTTTTTATAGGACTGTTCTTAACAGGCATAGAATTAATCTTAATTGCTTATGGATTTAACTACTTATTTTTCTTAATTGCTGCATTTATTGGAGGAATAGGCGGTTCTCTTATATCTGGTGCAGATACAGCATTGCTTTATGATTCTTTAAAGAAAATTAAGAAAGAAAATAAATTTAATAAAATACTGGGAAAAGGAAAATCAATTTTCTATATGTCAGTGGTTATTGCAACTGCTATTGGTAGTTTGATATACATCCTAAATAAGCCATTAGTATTTTACCTTAATGGATTAGTTTTCATTTTGGGTGCTTTCTTTTTCCTTTCGATGTATGAGCCTAGAAACCATAAAGATAAGTTTTCACTGACAAAACAAATAAAACACATAATTGCTAGTTTCAAATATACAATCCACAACAATAAACTAATTTGGGTAATTTCCTTTTCAATTTTTTCAGGTGCATTTATTTCTATTTTTCATAATATGCTTAGACAACCTTATATGAAGTCAATAGGAATTGATATAACCGTATTTGGTATTTTAACTTCCATATTATTTTTAGCCAGAAGTTTTGTTTCATACAAATCACATGATATTGAAAAGAGAATTGGTGAAAAATTATCACTTTATTTGATAGTAATATTACAAGCAATAGCTTTCTTTGCAATGGCTTTTGTTAATATCTATTTAGCTTTTATTTTTGTGATTATTATTTATTGTATTTGGTCATATCAAGAAATAATAATGGAAGGTTATTCTAATAAACATATGAATTCTAAACAGAGAGCAACACTTATTTCAATTCAAAATTTCTTTAGAAGTATAACCTTGGTAATTGCTTTCTTAATTGTTGGATGGATAGTTGATTTAACATCAATTTCTTATACTTTATATATACTTTCTGGGACTTCACTAATTATTGGTTTATTTTTATTATTTAATAAAAGATAATTTTTTGATAAGATTTATATATAAAATAGTTTTCATTAACTTTTATGGTGAACTTTCCATTTTATAAGCAGGAAACAAATTATACTTGTGGAGCTGCTTCAATGCGAATGGCTTTGGAAGCTTGCGGCATTAAGAAATCTGAAAAACAGATTGTAAAATTGTTGAGTACAAATAAGGTGCGAGGCACTTGGCATAAAGATTTCTCAAAACTCGCTGAAAAATATAAATTAAATTATGCAGTCAAAAGAAATTCAAGTATTAAAGACTTAAAAGAATTTCAAAGAAAAGGATACATAATAATCATTTGCTATTATTATCCATCTGAAAAAGTAGACCATTATTCAATTCTAAAGAAGATAGATGATAAACATATTTATTTTTTTGACCCTTTCTTTGGAGCAAAACATAAATATACACTGAAATACTTTAATAAAATATGGAAAAGTGACCCAAACTATGACAATGAAAGATGCTGGTTCTTTGCATTAAAAAATTAGTGTGTCAAGGCTGCTAGCTTTACCAACATGGAACAAGAATTAAAAGCCTGTTCCATCTTTTGTATTTTTTCCACCAGTTGTGCAATAGTCATCTATTACTCCAGCTGCATTATTATAATCATCAATATTTATAATTCCATATTTTTTTTGAAGTTCTATTGCAAAATCAGATAAATTAACTAGGCCTTTATCAAATAATCTTTCAACAATTGCAGCTTTGTATCCCACATCTGTACAATATATTGCCTCAGGTGCAATACATGGATTTTGTTCTATAGACTTATTCATCCTTTTCTTATACTCACTTAATTTTCCTTCTAATTTCTCTTTTGTAACTGGATCGTTTGGCAAAATTAAATATATTTCCATTTTATTATACCTCCATTAGTCTTGTTTTATATTACCTAAAAAGTATAACTACTATATAAATCTTTCGGTTTTGTTACCACTAATAAAAGACAAATTTAAATCAAAAGGCTGCTTGAACTAGCCCTTTAAGAAACATTTATATAAGTTATAATCCAATCTTAATTTAAGATGACTTATTTAAGATCAACAAAAGAATTTTACAGAAAGCTGAAAACAGAAGGCATGTCAAAATTAATGACTAAAGAAAGAGACAAAGCATACATAAAATTTCTAAAAGATCATTTGAATAAAAATCAAAAGATTCTTGATTTAGCATGTGGTTATGGGAGATTAACAATTCCATTAGTAAAAGCAGGATATCCAATAGAAGGGATTGACTTAATTCCAAATTTTATAAAAGATGCTAAAAAAATAGCTAAGAAGAACAAAATTTGTGCTAAATTTAGAATTGGTAATATGCTAAGTTTGCCATATAAGAATAATTATTTTGATGTAATCATTTGTATGTGGTCTTCTTTTAACCATTTGCTAACTAAGAAAAATCAAATCAAGGCTCTTAATGAAATGATTAGAATACTAAAAGGAAAAGGATTTGCTATAATTGATATGCCTTCCTACAGAATAATTAATGAAAAACATTTGATTATGGGAACTATCGGTGGATTTGAAAATGTTGACTACATTCATAATAGAAAATCATTAATAAATATACTTAAAAAATCCAAAATAAAGGATTATAAAATTAAAATAGAAAACATTGGCAAAAGGAAAAGACTTCTTCTTTACATTTATAAATGAATGAGGTATGTTTGCGTCATAATGCGATATGCTTTGCTCCAGTATTTTTCTTGCAGAAAAAATGTATAACAACGATTGCATATGTTTTACACAATTGGTTTTTTGATAAGAAGAAGATAAAATAAACCGCTAATAAGACCAAGAAGTATAAGAAATACGCTAATATTATTAGAGTTTGAAGGACCAATAACATTTCCTGTTATTGAAGGATTAAAGAAAACTGAAGAAACAAATAAAAATGTAGTTATAATTAACAAAAGATATGTTCTATGTCTTCTAATTCTACTCTCTAAGTCATCCGAATTTTCTGATTTGATAATCTCTTCTTTTACATTTCTTTTGTTAACACCATAAGCATTAGCACGAACTAATTTATTAAATGCAGTTCTAATTTCATCTTTTGATAAAAACTTGCTTTTAATTCCAATATCCTTAAAATTTCTTTCATTAGCTGGATGGGTAATCCATTCATAACTGTTGTATATATCCAAAAGGTATCTGGCTGCCCTTACTTGAATATTATGCTCATCCATACGAGGATAAAAAGTGTGTACAATTTCATGCATTATCGTATAGACTATTTCATCCTTATATTTTAATGAATTATCCATAAAGATAGTTTCAACTCCATCAATTTTTTCTACAAAGGAATTCCAATAAACACCATCTTTAGTTACAACTTTTGAAGGAAAATCAATCTTAAAAATACTTTTTGGTGGATTTGAGTGTCCTTTAGGGATATACCCCTTATCCTCTAAAAATTCTAAACTAGCATCTAAGTAATTAAGAATATTTGTGTAATACTCTGATTTCTCTTTTTCTGTTTTTATTAGCTTTCCATTTTGATCTTTGTATTCCATAAATTGAAAATATATCTATAAAAATATTTAAATCTTTCTATTATAATTTGTGGTACAACAATAAACCTAATTAGACAATAAACTAAAAATAAGTCTAATATTTTTCAGTCTGATTTAAAAGAGGAATAGACTAAAATATTTTTAGAAAAAAATGATTTTTTATAAAAAGAATTTATAATGAAACTAAAAGCAATGAAGCATATTTGGAGTATTTACCTTAGATACTTTTTGGACTTTTCAAACCATTTAGAAAGCTCAGCATCAAAATCTGTATCATAGCGGTGTGCAACCTGCATAATAAGAATCAGCAAATCTGTCAATTCATGATTAACAACAGATTTATCATTTGGATTTGATTTAAGAATACTAACTTCCTCTTCAAACATTTCCATCAATCTTGAAAACTCAGTCTTATCAAACCCTGCTTTTTCATCAAACTCTTTCACTTTTTGTTTTAACTCAGCAAGTTCCATATATTAGTAAAAACTAATTAAATATTTAAATTTTATTGCCTTACTTCTTTATTATGATTATATTACACTAAAGACTTCCAATTCTTTTTATAATATTGAAACTTTTTATTGAACTCTTCTTTGGAAGTGAGGTCTACATTTAAAGATTTGAGTTTTTTCTTAAGTAATTCAGATTCTTTTTCTTTGGTTTTTTCAGCACACATCTTTTCAAGTTCTATAATATAGCCATATCCTTTGGTAAAATCCAAACAAACAGTGATATCATCCCATTTAAATTCAAATCTTTTCCTGAACCATTTTATTTCAATATTATAACCTAAGGCAAGAAATAATTTTTCCAAATTCTCAAATTCGTCTCTATCAAACTTAATTTCAATTTCTTCCCTATAATCATCGTGGATATTTCCTTTTTTCATCCAGACTTTTGAAAAAAAGTTATTTCTTTGTATCCTTAAATCTTCATCACAATCAAAATAAAAAGTCTCTTGATAATCTTCTTTACTCAATTGGGCATTCTGCTTAAAGAAATCTAATAATTCTTCAAATTGTTCTTTTGAAATAAAGCTTCTAACTTCTGTTTCTATATTCATACTGTTAAACTAATTTAATTATTAATGAAACTTTAGATTTTTGAGTGCTTTTGTTCTTTAACAATCTTATGGTACTCAAATATTATTTCTTTTTCTGAATCTTGTTGTCTAAGTATGAAGCAATAAGTGCTGCAACTGTGAACAACACTGCAAACTCACAATAAACAGAAGGAAAAATAATCTTAAACGCAGGAAAAATAATAAAAATGACAACTGCCGGAAGAAGTGTTATTAGAGCGGCTGCAAAAATTACAGTATATAACTTCCTTTTTAATTGATTTTTTTCCTTATTAAAGCTATTTAATAAAAAATAACAAAAAAGCATAATAAACCCAAAATAATAAACCCCATAAATATATGAAAATAATGAGTTAAACAGGTCTTTAATTACTATTACAAAAAAAGTTGTGCATGTGCTTTCGATGATAAAGTCTGGCTTGAGAAGAGCCATTAAAGAGAAGATTACAGGCACAAGATAAAGGGTTGTGTAATTATACTTTCTGTTAGTTAGCTTCATAATAAAATGCAGCCCAACTGCAGGAAGAAAAGAATAAGTAATGAAGCCCATTTTAGCCCAAAAGAAAGGATAATTGCTTGTGCACAGCATAAATTCTGTGAACTGATAAAATCCCAAAATATAGATTAATAATGGGAAGAACCTGTTGATTAAGGATTTTCTGCAAAACA
>CAYWLA010000041.1:0-9363 GCA_964458955.1 uncultured Methanosarcinales archaeon | reverse complement strand
AATTAGCTTTTGACTGGTTTTAGGTCTTTCCAGACAGAATCAAACATCTTGGCCATAGCAGATGCAAAGAATGGTGTTTTTATCCATATTCCCAAATCATAGCTTGGATGCACTTCTTTATCATCTAATGCCATAAACCATAAATCCTTATTGTCAATAACACAAAATCTTGCGCTTATATGATTTATATTTCTTAATTCTGCAATTTTTGATAATTCTTCAGCTATTTTCTGTGAACTGGAATTTATTGGTGCTGCTATTTTTATTTTAACACCATTATCATTAAGTTTCTTAAATATTTTTTTAAATGATTTATGTTTTCTCTCAAGGCCTTCCAATGTAGTCATAAGAATTAAGTTATCTTTAGCTTCTTTCATTAGCAATTCAAGGTGATTATAAGAGTTTTGCCTTCCTTTTAAAGAACCTGATAAATCATTTGGTTCAATCATCTTAATACCATTCTTAAACAAAAGATTCAATTCATTTAATACTCCCTCTGATTTCATTGTGTCAAGAAGATTTCTTTTGTAAACAGTATCTTCATCTATTTTTTTCTTTATTCTTTCAACAACTTCTTCTGGTTGGACAGCAATATACTTAATAGGTTTGCCTATTTTCATTATTATAAAACCTTTTTTCTCCAGTGACTCAAGAACATCATAACTTCTTGACCTTGGAACATTTGCTATATCACTTAACTCCCCTGCAGTTGAAGTTCCTCTTGATAAAAGGGCTGTCCAAAGTTTTGATTCATAACTATTTAATCCAAAATCTTTTAGTTTAATTAAAAAATCTTTTTTTACAATCATTTTAAACCCCAATTCTTTTATATTTATTAGTTTAATACTTATTTAATAGTGATAAATAGTTTTTATATATAAATCTTTCGGTTTTTGTTATTTTAAAGTAGCAAAAAAGATAAAAACCATCAAAATGTTCCTAATGAAGTAATACACACCCACCCCTTAGTTTCGTATGGAAACTCTTAACAAAAATACATAAAAAATCAATTTGAATTATGTTGTATTATATTAATTTAACCTATTAATATAATTAATATAACTAAAATAATTAACTTTTAATTTATATATTCTTTTATTATTTTCATTTATTTTAAGTTAAGTTATATATTATTTTATTAATTATTTATTATTATTAATAATTAAATTATTATTATATTATTATAGTCGGTAGTTATATTTATTTTCAATATAGAAAATATTGTTTATTTGATATTTATTTTAATTATCTAATTTAAAGTATATATTATAATAGTTATTAACAATAATATAATAATATAATAACCATTTTAATTTACAATAGTATATAAAAATAAGCTATTGTTTTTTATAATTTAATTTAAAACATTTCTTTTATATGAAATGGAGGGGTGTGAGGCAGCAAAGGTTTTTATTGTTAAATAAGCAACCTTACTTTCAAGTGGAAAATGGAACAAAAAGGATTAACAGGGTTTTTTGAAAAATTTTTGACTAAAGAATCCTTATTTAGCAATAAAGAGAAATTGCAATCAACATATTCTCCAGATTTAATACCTCACCGAACTGAGCAGATAAATCAAATAGCAAGCATACTTGGCCCTTCATTAAGGCTTGAGAAACCATCTAATCTTTTTGTTTATGGAAAAACAGGTGTTGGAAAAACTCTTTCTATTAAATACACTGCAACAAAAATGTCAGAAGTTGCAAAAAAAGAAAATATTCCTTTAAAGATTTTTTATATTAATTGCAAGTTAAGAAAAGTTGCAGACACAGAATATAGGTTAATAGCAAAACTTATAAGGGAATTTGGAAAGGAAATACCTCCAACAGGCCTTCCAACAGATGAAGTTTATAATATTTTTTTTAATATAATAAACAAAGAAAAGCAGCTGATTATTTTAATATTAGATGAAATTGACCAGCTTGTCAAAAAAGCAGGGGATGAATTATTATATAATCTTACAAGAATAAATACTGAATTAACAAATTCTCAAATATCCCTTATAGGAATATCAAATGATCTTGTTTTTGTGGACAATCTTGATCCAAGGATTAAATCATCTTTATCAGAAGAAGAAATACTATTCCCTCCTTATAATGCAATTCAAATTCAAGATATATTAAACCAACGGGCAAAAGAGGCATTTAAAAAAGATGTTATTGAGCAAGGTGTTATAGAAAAATGTGCTGCATATGCTGCTAGGGATCATGGTGATGCAAGGCGTGCTTTGGAACTTTTAAGAGTTGCAGGAGAACTAGCCGAAAGAAATGGTTATACTTCAATAAAAATAAAACATATCGATGAAGCAGAAGACAAAATAGAAAGAGATAGGATTGTTGATATAGTAACAACGCAGCCAAAACAGTTTCAGGCAGTGCTTTATGCAATATTTTCCCTTTATACAAAGAAAAATAACATAATTTTTACAGGAAAAGCATACGAAGTTTATAAAGGAACCTGCTTTAGGGCAGGGTTGAGGCCTTTAACACAAAGAAGGGTTTCTGATATAATTGCGGAATTAGATATGATTGGAATAATAAATGCAAAAGTGATTTCCAAAGGCCGACAAGGAAGAACAAGAGAAATAACACTGGCAACCACATCTGCTTCAGAATCCAAAATTAAAAAAATATTAGAAGAAGGATTAGGCTTATCTTGATTTAATCAAGAATAATTCTTCTCACCTGAAAAATGAAAGAGAATATTTTTAAACAAAAAGAGGTAGTTAATTTTTTTTTAAAGAATAATCTTCTTATAAGCCCTGATTTTATTGATAAAATAACTTCTGAAACAAATTCAGAAAAATTATATAGTTTAATATCAAATAAAATAACTTCAAATGATTTTTTATTGTTAAATAATGATATACACCAAAGGCTATTAAACAAAAATATTCAGGATATAAACTGGTTTGAATTTGAAAGATTGAAAGTGCTTTATGAAAAAGGCAGGGATAAAATATTATATCATAAATTTATTGATTATTTTAATATAACCAAAAGCAATGAAGAGCCAGATGTTAAAATATTATTTTCATATGATGAGCAACCAAAAAAAAGGGATGTTAAGGATTTTGTCTCATTCTTCAACTCAAGATTCAAATCTATAGAAAACATGCTTAAAAACAGGCAGGAACTGCAAAACCTCATGTCTATTAACAGGATTCTCAACAAAAAAGAAAAAGAAACAATTTCTTTGATAGGCATTGTTAATGACAAAAAAATAACTAAAAATGATAATATAATCCTAAAATTAGAAGACCCGACAGGATTAATCAGCGTTCTTATCAGCAAAAATAAAACAGATTTAATTAAAGCAGCAAAAGATATTGTTTTAGATGAAGTAATAGGCATAACAGGGGTGAATGGAGAAAATATTATTTTTGCCAATAATGTTTTGTGGCCTGATATCCCCCTGCAAAAAGAGCTTAAAAAAGCACCCTATGATGCTTATGCAATCTGCCTTTCAGATTTGCATGTTGGCTCTCTTGATTTTCTGCCAGAAGAATTTAATAAATTTGTTAAATGGATTAATTGTCAGACAGGAAATGAAACTCAAAGGGAAATTGCAAGAAAAGTTAAGTATATTTTTATTGTGGGTGATTTAGTTGATGGAGTAGGGATATACCCCGGGCAGGATTCTGAACTGTTAATAAAAGATATATACCAGCAGTATAATGAATGTGCAAAACTGTTAAAGCAAATACCTTCTAATATAAAATTAATTATCTGCCCCGGGAATCACGATGCTATGAGAATAGCAGAGCCACAGCCAGAACTTTACAAGGATTTTGCAGCCGCTATCTGGGAACTGCCAAATGTTATTATGATTTCTAATCCAGCAATGGTTAACATAGGCTCTACAAAAAATTTTCCAGGGTTTGATGTCTTATTTTATCATGGATTTTCATTTGATTACTTTATTGCCAATGTTGAGTCAATAAGAAACCAGGGAGGATATGACAGAGCAGATCTTATGATGAAATTTTTATTGCAAAGAAGGCATCTTGCGCCAACACATAAATCAACCTTATATATTCCAGATGCCAAAAGAGATCCTCTTGTTATAAGCAGTGTCCCAGACTTTTTTTTAACAGGCCATATTCATAAATCATCTGTTTCAAATTATCGCAATGTAACTATGATATGCGGCTCATGCTGGCAGAGCAAAACAGCATTTCAGGAAAAGGTAGGTCACCACCCGGAACCATGCAGAGTCCCAATAATCAACTTGCAGACAAGAGAAGTTAAAATACTTAAATTTGGAGAGTAAAATGCAGGAACAAATACAAACAAGCCCGGAAATGGAATTATACTTTAATGAAATAGACTCCAAGATTAAAACTGAATATACCCTGGCAAATAAAGCAAAAAAAAAAGGTTATGATCCTGAATCCAAAGTGGATATACCTCTTGCAAAAAATATGGCTGAAAGAGTTGAGGGCTTGATTTCAACAGTTGCGCCGCAAATAATTGGTTCTGGCATATCAAAAAGGATTATTGATTTAGAAAAAAAGTATAAAGCCATGGATTGGAGAATATCATTAATTATTGCAGAAGAAATTGCAAAAGAGAAATTCTGCAAATTTAAAGATAAAAAAGAGGCAATGGAAGTAGGCATAAGAGTAGGATTTGCTTATCATACAATGGGAACTGTTGCTTCTCCTTTAGAGGGGTTTGTTGGGCTTGATATAAGAAAAAGAAATGATGGAAATGAGTATTTTGCCCTTATGTACTCCGGCCCGATAAGAAGCGCTGGGGGAACAGGGGGATCTGTTTCCGTGCTTATTGCAGATTATGTAAGAAAAAAAATGGGTTATTACCCATATGACCCAACAGAAAAAGAGATTAACAGAGTTATAAGAGAGGTTCTTGATTATCATGAAAGGGCAACAAACCTGCAATATCTTCCAAGCGAGAAAGAGCTTGAATTTTTAGCAAGAAACCTTCCTGTTCAGATAGACGGAGATCCAACAGAAAAAATAGATGTTTCAAACTATAAAGATATTGAAAGAATAGGAACAAACAGAATAAGAGGGGGATTTTGTCTTGTTTTTGCAGAATGCATTGCTCAAAAAGCCCCAAAATTATGGAACAGGCTTTCAAAATTCAGCAAAGAATTTGATTTAGAGCATTGGAATTTTCTTGAAGAATTTCTAGACATACAGAAAGAGGTTAAGGCAAAAGGAAAAATCAATAATGCTGGTGAGAAAATCACACCAAACTACACTTTTATAGAAGATTTAGTTGCAGGAAGGCCGATATTAGCATTCCCATTAAGAACAGGCGGCTTTAGATTAAGGTATGGCCGCTCAAGAACATCTGGCTATTCTGCAACCAGCATAAGCCCTGCTACAATGGTTGTATTGCAGGATTATATTGCAACCGGAACACAGCTTAAGGTTGAAAGGCCAGGAAAAGCAACAACTGTCAGCCCTTGCAATTGTATTGAAGGGCCAATTGTTAAGCTGAATAATGGGTCTGTCTTAAGATTAAATTCAGAGCAGGAAGCAAAAAAATATGTTAAAGATATTAAAGAGATTATTTTCCTTGGTGATTTACTTATTAGTTATGGGGATTTTTTCAACAGGGCGCATATCTTAATACCCCCTGGATACTGTGAGGAGTGGTGGATCCAGGAGCTTGAAAAGGCAATTGTTGATATGTTTGGAACACTTGATATTATTAAATTATCAAATCTAATTGGCATTCCTGAAAATAATTTATCTGAATTATTAAAAAATCCGTTTTATATTAAACCCCCCATACAGGATGCAATTAAATTATCAAAACAGCTTAATATTCCATTGCACCCAGCCTATACCTTTCATTGGAAGACTATTTCTTTTAGTGAATTAAAAATTCTTATAAACTGGCTTAACAATATAAAAATTATAAGGGAAGAGACCAAAACAAAAATTGTTCTGCCTTTAAAAGAAGAGCCAAAAAGAGTTCTTGAGCTTATTGGCATCCAGCATTCTGCTGTAAACAATGAATTTGTTGTTATTAGGGAATGTGATGCAATTGCTTTTTTGTCCAACCTGGGAATTTCAGAAAAAGAGGATATTGAAAAATCAAATAAAATAATTGATGAAAACAAGGAAAAAAATACACTGGAAATAATAAACCTTTTATCAAAAATAGAAGTAAGGGACAAGTCAGGAATATTTATTGGCGCAAGAATGGGCAGGCCAGAGAAAGCAAAAATGAGAAAACTGACAGGAAGCCCTCATGTCTTGTTTCCTATAGGCCAGGAGGGTGACCGTTTAAGGTCATTTCAGGCTGCACTGGAAAATAAAAAAATAACCTCAGATTTTCCAATCTACAAATGTGAAAAATGCAATAAAGAAACTATTTTTCCTGTTTGTGAGATTTGCGGCAGGAAGACAAAAAAATTATATTACTGCAACATCTGTGGAAATATTGAAACAAATAAATGCAAGCATGGAGAAGCAAAAGCATACAAAACTCAAAGCATAGACATAAACCATTATTTTAATGCAGGGCTTACAGCATTAAAAATAAAAACTTGCCCTGATTTAATAAAAGGAGTGAGGGGCACGTCAAACAAAGAGCATATACCAGAGCATTTTATTAAAGGAATATTAAGGGCAGAGCATGATATTTATGTAAACAAAGATGGAACAACAAGATATGATATGACCCAGTTGCCAATAACACATTTCAAGCCAAGGGAGATAAGAACCTCAATTAAAAAGTTAAAAGAGATGGGTTATGTAAAGGATGTATATGGAAAAGAGATTGAGAATGATGATCAGGTATTGGAAATAAAACCCCAGGATGTTGTATTGCCTTCATGCCCTGATTCAGCTGAAGCTGGTGCTGATACTGTTTTGTTTAATATTGCAAATTTTATTGATGATCTTTTAGTTAAATTTTATAAGGAAAAACCATATTATCACCTCAAATCTCCAGAAGATTTAGCAGGGCAGCTTGTTATTGCCCTTGCCCCTCATACATCTGCAGGGATAGTCTGCAGGATAATAGGCTTTTCAAAAACACAGGGGTTTTATGCACACCCTATGATCCATGCTGCAACAAGGCGTGATTGTGATGGTGATGAAGCAAGTGTAATGCTGGCTATGGATGCATTTCTTAATTTTTCTAGGCAATTCCTGCCTGCCCACAGGGGTTCGACGCAGGATGCATGCCTCGTCTTGACATCAAAAATTACTCCCTCAGAGGTTGATGACATGTTTTTTGACCTGGATGTTGGGTGGAAATACCCTCTTGAGTTTTATGATGCCTGCAACAAATACAATAATCCCAGAGATTTAAATTTAAACCAGATAAGCACCAGGTTAGGAACAATAAACCAGTATGAGAATATGGGTTACACCCATCCAGTTGAAAATATAAATTCAGGGGTTTTATGCTCTGCTTACAAGGCTATTCCCTCAATGGAAGACAAGCTCAAGGGCCAGATGGAGCTTGCAGAGAAGATAAGGGCTGTTAATGAAGCAGAGGTTGCAGCAATGGTAATTGACAAGCATTTTATAAAAGATATAAAAGGCAATTTAAGAAAGTTTTCCATGCAACAGTTCAGATGCGTTAAATGCAATAAAAAGTTCAGGAGGCCTCCTTTAATAGGCAAGTGTGATTCATGCAGTGGCAGGATAATTTTTACAATATCAGAGGGCTCAATTATTAAATACCTTGAGCCAAGCATTAGCCTGGCCAATAAGTATAATGTTCCTGCTTATTTAAAGCAGACCCTTGAGCTTACAAAGAGAAGAATAGATGATGTTTTTGGCAAAGACAAGGAGAAACAGGAAGGCCTTGGAAAATGGTTTGGTTAGTTTTTTTAATTATAAATTACCCTTTCTTTCCATTAAGAATTATTACTTACTATTCTTTCCTTTATGCCATCCAAGATGCCCGCTAATCTTTGAGTATATTTTGTTTATAGAATCCCTCAAATAAAAAGAATATCCTAAATTTGCAATTAATAATCCTATAACAAGTTCTTCAAATCCTAAACTTCCTCCAAAAAGCTTGCTTAATAGTTCATATATTAAGTACACTAAGAATATTAAAAATATCCAATATATAATTTTTTGGATAAGCTCTTGTTTTGCTTTTTTAATTTTAACCACTGCGCAACCTCATAATAAACCATATAACTAATAAGATTATTATGATAATCATTGCTATTGTTAAGAAATCTGGTTTTTCTTTTTTAGCCATATTTTATACAAGACAAATTTTATTTATAAAACTTTTGTTTTTTGGTCGAAAGAACTCCGAATTTAATATTATTAAACTATAAATCTCTATTTTCAGGCACTGAGAAAGTGATTTGGTTAACTATCCGCACTAACCGCCTGCACATAAGGAATATTTTTTATTTTAATTATATCTTTCTCAGAAATAATCTTTGATTTAAGGCCGAGATTAACTGATTTCTGGCCAACAAGATTAATCATATAGGCCTGCCCAAACAATTTAACAATTTCTTTTTCTGTTTTTTCTTTTCCCTTATAGAAATCAGATCTTAGGTCAAGCTTTAGGTCATCTGTTTCAAATCTTTTTCCAATAATCTCTTTATCACACACTGTTAGAATTAACTTATTATTAGCGGTTATATGTTCTTTTATTATCATTTTAAATTTTTGTTTTGACAGGGCGTCTTGCGCCGCAAGCAAGACATTCCAAATAAGTTATATTGCCCTCTTTTACAAGCTTTGTATCCGGCCTCCTACACTCAGGGCACATAACAAAAATATCAACATACTGTTTTATTTTCTCATTTATCCTTGCTGCTGAGACTTTACTTCCTATTAAAAGCCCTGTGCTCTTTAAATCACCAGGTGTTGCCAGCTCTTTTAAAATATATTTCAGCAAATGCTCAGGATTTCTCTGCATAACATCTGCAATCTGGTTAAAGTTAGAGATAATGGTTTTGTTTCCCTGTATATGGCCAACAACCTTTGGAATCTCAAATCTCTCTTTTTTAGAGCTGATTTCCGGAAGCTCTTTTCTGGCCTTTTTCAGCATTTTCTCATAATCCATTTTATGTTTTGTAATTATGGATTATATATAAACTTATCTGAAAAAATTATTTAAAAACAAAAGATATATAAATTAAATAAAAGGAGTTAAGAATATGGTTTTAGAGACAATAATCAACCCAATAAATGCTGAAAGAAAGCCGTGGGAGATGTTTTTTATAGGCATTGTTTATTCCTCAGTTGCTATTTTGTTAAGCTTTTGGATATTTCATGAGTATACAAGCATGGTTATGGTTTTTCTGACCACAATGGCATGTGTTCCTCTTCTTTACAACACAATAAAACTAGAGGAAAAAAAAGATATAGTAATTAATGAAGAACGCACTTTATTG
>CAYWLA010000040.1:0-9898 GCA_964458955.1 uncultured Methanosarcinales archaeon | reverse complement strand
AGATTATAATTTTGTGGTTATTTATTCTTATTACCTTAATTAAATTTTATAAAATTAACAAAACTGCAGGAATACTTTTTATCCCTTATCTTCTTTGGGTTAGTTTTGCTTCGATCCTAAATTATGCAATTTGGATGTTAAATTAAAAATTTTAAATCAATTTTAGAATGTAATAAATTATAAAAATATGGTGGGGATAGATAAAAATAATTCAAAATGGTGGGTTATTGTTGGTGATAAAGAAAATTGGGGTTATGCAATCCAAGGAACTAAAGGTATTTGGGGCGTAAGAGATAATTTACTAAAAAAAAGATGGGATAAACTCTCTAAAGGAGATTATGTTTTGTTTTATGTAAAATCTCCAATTAAAGGTATTGTCGGATATGGAAGGGTTGAAGCAAAAAATAAGCAAGATAAACCATTATGGCCAGATGAAGTTAAAGAAAATAAGGTGATTTATCCATGGAGATTCTATTTTGATATTATTTATATTTTACCTCTAGAATCGTGGGAGAAAGAAAAATTACAGATAAAGAGTATTCCTATTTTGGCAGGATTAGGACATATTTCAAAAAGCGAGACGATAGAAAAAGTTACAGAAATTATTTCTAATAAATGGATCGAGAAAATAGATTTTGATTTTCCTATAACAAAGCCTGAAAGAGGATCATTAAGTCTCCATGATCAGATAAAAGAATTACTTTATAAGATTGGCAGAGAGGAAAGTTTTATTTCAGAGAAAGAAGTTCAATTAAATGGAGAAAGATTGGATGTAGGATGGAGACGTGTTGTTAGGGGAGTGCCTGTAAAAGTTTTTGAAGTTCAAATCTCAGGTAATATCCATCAAGCTTTGGCTAAATTAAAACATTCTTATGATATGTGGAATAGCGAGCCTTATATTATAATAGAAGAAAGTTCTAGGAAAAAAGTTGAAGAATTAATGAGCGGTACTTTTCATGAAATAAAGGATAAATTAACAATAATTACAACGAATCAAGTTGAGGATTTTTATTCAATTTTACGAAGAAGCACAGAGGCGAGAGCAAAATTAGGATTATGAATAGTAAAAGTTTAAAAATTAATTGAAAAATAAAAGTATATCAAATTATAAAGAGTCGCTTGATTGCTTTGTAAAATAATATGAACTTGAAAACTCTAAAAAAGGAACTTCAAGACATAAAAAAACAGGGCTTTGTTAAAAGCCATCGTGTTGGCGATACTGGAATTGGCAAAACATTAGAGGATTATCTTGATATTTCGGAAAATAATATCGCCCTGCCTGATTTTGGAGTGATGGAATTGAAATCACAAAGAATTGATACTTCATCGATGATGACTCTTTTTACTAAAAGTCCCGACGGAATTACTAACACTGAAATCCGACGACGTTTTGGGTATCCCGATCCTGAATTTCCAAATATAAAAATTCTTCATCAAACTATTGATAGTGGAAGAAAAAATGCTATGGGTTTTCACCTAAAGATCAATGAGAAACAGGGGAAACTTTTCATTCTAAAAAACAAAGACGTATTAGGGCATTACAGTTTAGAATTTCTACGACAAAAAGCTGTAGAAAAAATAGGTAATGGTTTAATTTTAGTTTTTGCTGATTCCAAAAAAGAACGCGGGCATGAATATTTTCATTTCAAAGAAGCATGGATACTTAAAAACATAGATCCGACAAAATTTCTTGCACTCTCTAAATACGATATTCGTCTCGGCGTTTATCATAGTGGAGGTAAAGCTGGACAACTTCACGATCACGGTTCCGCTTTTCGACTTACTCGTCTCACGGAGAAGACATTTCCCTTACTATTCAAGACTCACAAAAAAATTCTCTAATTTTTTCGAAGTATCACTATACTCTCTTTTGTCATTGTCTCCTCTAATTCTCCAACAATGTTCGTAGGAGATGTTTTTATTGGCATCCTTTTTCCGGGGATATTTCTAACGAATATATCTTCGCAAGTGAATCCGATTTTTTGAGCCAATTCGGCAATAATAAAATCAGTTGGTATTCTAACTTGCTTTACAAGACGATTACCTATAACAATACATAAATATTTTTTAGGTTTAAGTATTTTGTAGGCTCGTGTCAAGCAATCGTTTAGACCAATATAAAAACTTAAAACATCTTTTGCTCGCTTTTCATCTTTTTTCGCAATTTTATTTAAAGATTCCGAGAGATAATCCGAGAGTAAAGAATGGATGAGATTTTTTACTGCTTTGCCGCCAAGTAATTCGTTATCTACCCTTGAAGCATCATCTGGATTATCAAAAATATCTATCCATTGTGCAGAAAGTCTAGAAAATTGACCGTAAGCCACGGTTGTCCTACTATCGCCGTAAGGCGGAGAAGTAACAATGCAGTCTATGGAGTTTTCTTTGATGCCATTATTTTTTGAAGAATCTCCAAGTATAATTTTAGCCCAAGTATTTTTATCTACATCTTGATAAAATTCTTCCATTGCTTTTATATTTGATTCTGCCTTTTGTTTAAAAATCTCTAATACATTTGGATTATATTTTTCTAAATCTTCTTTCTTTATTCTTACTAATTTGAATTCTCCTCTTTTTGTATTTGACGACTTTCTAGCAATTTCGCTGAAAGTAACCAAGAAAAAATTTTGAATTTTTCTGTTTTTTATTTCTTTGATAGCTTTCTTAATTTTGGCTAATTCTATAATGATCTTGTCTTTAAACCAGAATTCAAGATTTTTGAACTGAGGTTTTTCTACTTCAGTGTTTTTAATTTTATTAACTCTTGTTAGAAGCTTAATATATTCTCTTGAAAGCAATCGTGGATTTATTGGCGTTGTCTTAACTTTTGCCAAGAAAATAGCTAATGGGTTTAAATCAATTCCGTAGGAATTGCGACCCAATAATCTACTTTCAATTAAGGCAGTACCGGAGCCGCAAAAAATATCACAAATTGTATTTCCTTTTTTGCTGTAATTTAAAAGCAGCCTTCGCGCTACTTGTGGAATAAACATTGCTGGATAAGTATGGAGACCATGAGTATAAGATTTTGTCTTGGCTCCATTAAAATCCCATGAATAATCAATTCTCCTTTGAAGTTTATGATCTGAGGATTTTTTTCTTTCAATTTGTCTCTCAAAATTTCTAATAATTTTTACTACAACCCCTCTTACTTCTAGCTCTTTTGTATAAATAGGAAATAGCGAAGGGTTAGCAGGTTGTAGTCTAAATCTGTCTTTTTCTCGATATATTTTTTTCAATGTTGCTTCGTTATCATTAATAATTGCCACCACTGTTTGTCCATTATCTGCTACGGGTTGTTGTCTAATTACAACAATATCCCCATCAAAGATTCCTTCATCAATCATGCTATTTCCTTGAACGCGCAAGGCATAATGATTACCAGACCTACCAACCTCATTTTTAGTTACTGCGATTGTTTCATCTGATACTTCTATTGCTTCAATTGGCTGGCCAGCAGCAATAGTCCCAAGTAATGGAATTGCTACTAAATCGGAGTTCTTTTTTTCTTCAATTAGTTCAATAGATCTTGGTTGATTTTCTATCTTTTTTAAATATCCTTTTCCTCTTAATGTTTCCACATGCTCGTGAGCAGTAGATTTAGCTAATTTAAAGTGTCTTCCTATTTCTTCTAGAGAAGGAGAGCAATCATTTTCTTTTATGCATTTCTTTATATATTCGAAGATTCGTTTTTGTTTTGGGGTTAACATATTGACATTTTTACATTACTTGGTATCATTATATTATACCGAACATTAACCGAACCTGTAAAGGCGTTGATTGTGGATAACTTTTAAAGGTCGAAAAATTAATAAATTTTTTTAAAACATGCTAAAAATTATTCAAGCAAAGCCTAATCCATTAGGTAAAGACAAATTTGGAAGAAATATAATACCTGAGTTACAATTGGCTGGTGAATGGATTGATATTAAAAACGAAGGTGATTCGGGGGTTCATCTTAATGGTTTAAAAATCTACCATTTGGCATATAAGGTAGATAATCCTGAATGGGATAAAGTTTTTGAATTTGATTTTGGTGATGAAGATGTTTTACTAAGTAAGCAAGTTCTTAGGCTTCATTCGGGAGGATTTATACAAGAAGATCAACTTTTAGAAATTGATCGGATCGGTGCCGATCATCATGTTTTTACTGGTAAAAATTATATTTGGAATAATGATAAAATAGATAAGCCTGGAATCTGGAATCCGAGATTAGAAAAATGGGTAGATCAAACTTGGTATGATTCGTATCCGCCGGATGGGGTTATTCTTAAAAGAAATAATGGCAAACTGGTACCGTAATAAAAAAGCAAAAGAATTATTAGAAATCGCAAACCAAAAAGTTGAAAATTTAATTGAGAAAAATTAAGTAATTTATGGAAAATAAAATAAATGTGGGAAAAATAAAAAGGGTTCCTTTAAGAGATGTTTGGAAAAACGAAGCTAAAGATTTTACCTCTTGGCTTTTTCATAACATTGAAATATTAGGTGAAGAACTTGATATGGATATTACTTCTATAGAAAAAGAGGGGAAAGCAGGGTCTTTCTCTGTAGATATTATTGCAGAAGATGGGACTGGTCAGAAGGTAGTAATAGAAAATCAATTAGAAAGAACTGATCATGACCATTTAGGAAAAATTATAACTTATTTGGCAAATTTAGACGCAAAGATCGCAATTTGGATATCAAGTAATCCTAAACAAGAGCACGAAAGAGCAATTGATTGGCTAAATGAGTTTAGTCCGGGAGTAGCTTTTTATTTAATCAAAGTTGAGGCATATAAGATAGGAAATTCTAATCCTGCACCTAAGTTTTCAATTATAGCTGGGCCAAGTGAAGAATCCGAAACTATTGGTAAAGAAAAAAAAGAATATGCAAAGAGACATATATTGAGAAAAGAATTTTGGACACATCTTTTAGAGAAATCTAAAGGGAAGACGAATTTATATTCAAATGTTTCACCGAGTATATATTCGTGGATTGGTACTGGTGCGGGTAAAGCTGGAATTGGATATAACTATTCAATAACGAATAAATTCGCTAGTTGCGAAGTTTATTTTGATAGAGGAAAAGAGTTTGAGGAACCTAATATTAATAAAATTCGTTTTGATCAATTATATAACTATAAAGATAAAATTGAGAAAGAGTTTGGAGGGAGTTTAAAATGGGAAAGGCTTGACAATAGAAGGGCTTGTAGAATTTCTGTTAAATTTGATGAAGCAGGATTAAAAGATGAAGAAAATTGGGATAAATTACAAGATAAAATGATTGATGTAATGGTCCGTTTAGAAAAAACTTTGAAAAACTATATCAAAAATTTAAAATAATTGAATGGAGTATTGTATTTATCATGATGAGTCTCAAGAAGTAGGATATTGGCATGGCATTCTTTTTATTCCAAAATGTTTTAATGATGAAGTTATAGATCTTTTAAAACAGATTAGAACAGATTGTGGATACCATGATTATCAACGGTTAAATTTTAAAGGTTTAAAAGATAGAGGTAATAAATTTAAAGCAATCTCAATGTCACTACAGTTATTTGTTTTATTAATAAGAAGATTTATTAAGCCTCATATCGATGGCAATAGTGGTAATACTATTTATCGGCAAGCATCAAAAGGTTCAGGGATTAGTTGCGCATCTTTTTTAGTACTAAATAAAGTATATGGTGTTAAATTTATGTTGCTGAAAGAAAAAGACGCACATAACAAAATGGATTGTTATCCAGATTTTGCCTCTAAAATAGAAACAACATTTAGATTTGCACTTAAGGGAGGTTGTCATTTTATATTTGACAATGATAATCCAATCTGTATAAAGAAGATATTTTTTGATGGCCATCAACATTATCACAGACATATTGATAAAAATAGAGTTATTAAAAACTTACAATCCGAATTTAGGGATTATTGCACAATTGATACTAATTTTGATATAGATGATAGACAGTTAATAGATCGTAAGGATGAATCTTTTGTTGTGATGAATTTTATAGATAATATTATTAGTGCTTGGCGCTGTCTCATTTCGATGACTTATTCAAATCAGTGTCAGAAAGACGAAACGCAGATTTTGTATAATCTATTTAAAAGGTGGCAAGATGGGAAAATTCATAAGAACAGTGAAGGCAGATGGTTTAAATCTTTTTGTTTATCCGAGTGTTGGCTTGAGGATGATCAGTGGAATTTTGATAATTTTATGGTTAAAAATAGTATACAACCGAAGTTGTTTTAGGGTATATAAATAATATAACCAAAATCTTTTTTATAAACCTAAAAAGTAGAAAAATTAATCATTCGGTAAACCCTTCGGCAGTGAGCTCAGGGCCGAACTGCTCAGGACAAGTTGAAAAATAATTCAAAATATTATGAACTTAAACACTACTTTAAAAATGCCAAATAAAGTAAAGCTTTATTATTTAATAAAACTTGTTCTTTTGACGCTTTTCGCAATTTTGCTTTTTTCTTTACCAGGCAGTCGAACATTTAGACTATTTATGACATGGTTTATTGTACTTTTTATTGATACTCCTGTCTTTATTCATCTTCTTTTAGACTATAGAAATTTTTCATTTATTGTTAAAGATAATGACATTATTATTAATTCTGGTATTTTAACTAAAAGATCAAAATTAATACCTTTTAATAAGATTCAAAATATTGATTTGAAATCAGGTTTATTAATGCGTCTTTTGGGATTAACGAGAGTAAATATTTGGACATCATCTCCAGCCCAAATTAAAATCCGTAACAGGCAATCAGAGCATACTCCGGACAGTTTTATAACTCTTGATGCCGAAGATGCGATTTGGTTGCAGAATTTTATATCACATGAAGTTCATTAAAGAATATTTTTCGGATATATCTATTAAAACAAAAATTGTAACGATTCAAATAAGCATATAAACTAATAAAATGGCGAAAATTTTAGGGAAAATCTTATGAAAATAAAGGAAATAAAAATAGAAAATTTTAGATCTATCGTTGAATGTGAATTTAAATTTCCAGACCTACTGGCTCTAATTGGAGAAAATAATGTAGGAAAATCAAATATTATTTGTGCTCTTGAGCTTTTCTTTAATAAAAACAAACCAGACGGTGAAGAAGATTATTTTGATTCTAGTAAACCAATAGAAATTACAATAACATTTACCAATTTAACAGATTTTGAGAAAGAAAAAATTACCGAGATCCATAGAGAAAAAGATGACTTATTCATATTGAAAAAAATTTATCCATTTGGCGAAGACACTAAGATAACTTCTGTAAAAGACGATCAAGAAACTAATATAGCACCACGAGGTCGCCAAAATGTTTTAGCAGATACCATTCCAGAGTTATATTTATTGCCCGCTATTTGTGATGTAGCTGATGAAATTAAATTAACTTCATCTACTAATTTTGGGAAATTTTTATCAATGATATTAGAAAGTAATGAAACAGGATTTGAAGAAATTGATGAATTTTTAACTCAGATTAAAAATAAATTAGAAAGTAAAGAAGACGATGCACCTTTAAATAAAGCCGGAATCGAAATTAGTAAAATTTTAGAACAACAATTTCAGATAGCCGCGGTAACTTTCAAACCAAAGATTATAAACAGAAAAGATATTTTAAAATCGCTTGAAGTATTTGTTCACGATGGTCACGATGATTTAATCTATCAAAAAGGGCACGGTCTTCAAAGAGCTTTTATTTTTGCAATTATGCGATTGTGGGCAGATAAGTTAAACGCTAAAAGACCTCAAGAAGAAAAAGATAAAAAAGATATTATTATTGCTATAGAAGAACCAGAACTTTACTTACATCCACATCAACAAAAAATAGTTTATAAAATATTAGGAAACCTTGCTATTCAAACAAAAGAACAAGTTCAAGTAATATACACAACTCATTCAAGTTTTTTGATTCACGTAGAAGATTATAGAAATATTGGTTTAGTAAAAAAACCCACTATTGAAGTTGGCACAAAACTGACTCAATATATAGAGGAAATATTTTCACCGGATTCAAAAAAAGAATTTTCCTTATTATGCCAATTTGATCCAGAAAGAAACGAAATGTTTTTTGCACGAAAAATAATTTTTGTTGAAGGTGATACTGAAAAGATGAGTCTCCCTTTGCTTTTAGAGAAATTTAAAATCGATGTTATAGGACAAAGCATATCAATTGTAGAATGTGGAAGTAAAGGAGAAATTAAGCTTTTCATAAATGTTTTAAGTAAATTCAATGAGAAGGAGAAGCTTTTAGATTATATTGTGATACACGATAAGGATATACCGTGGAAAAATAAAGATGATCCCAAGAAAAAAGAAAAAGAAAAACAAGCAGAGTGGGAAAACAATGAAATAAAAGGACTTTGCGAAAATTCAGGTATCCCAAGTTATGTTTTTGATCCAGATTTTGAACGAGAACTTAAATTAGAAATCGGTGACGAAAATAAACCATATAGAGCAAGAAAAGCAATGCAGGAAATGGATATTAATAATATTTCTCAAAAATTAAAAGATTTTCTTATTGATAATCTATACCCTGGTCAACAAAAAAGTTAGGAGAATAAATTTATGAAAAAAGAAGAAAAACAAATAAGTGATTCCGGCCAAGGTTTTGAGGGTATTAAAATTAAAAAATACGATAAAGGAGTAAACCCCGGTGGGAAAAGAGCATATGAAGACAGTATAGATAGGAATAAAATCAGCAAAAAGGGAAAATTAGCAAAAGAGGTTCTTATAATAAAACGGTGCAAGGGAAAGAAAATACATAAAGTATGGGAAAAAGACAAAAATGAAGATTGGAAATTAGTTCATAACGAAGAGAAAAATCTTTAATTTTCCACGAAGCCCGCAAAGAAGCAAAAGAATTATTAGAACAAGCCAACTCAAAAAGTCGAAAAATTAATTGAGAAATAAAATTATGAGTAATTTTGAGAAGAAACTAGAAGATGCATCGGAGGAAGATTTAAGGCGCTGGATAAACGAACAGGATTTTCGTGTTGTTCCTTTGGCCTCAGATGAGCTAACGAGACGCATCCTTAAAAAACTACAGAAAACGATACAAGATCTAGATAAAAATACAATGCGTTATTCAAGAAGATTAATCGATCTGACTCTTTTGTTGTTTTTCGTAGCATTTTGTCAGGTTCTTCTTTCTATCATGACTGTTCCTTTGACATGGTTTGGGCGGATTTTATTATGGTTGATTGTATTATATGGCATATATTTTATAACTAGACTTATAACAGAAAAAAAAGGAAGTTAAAAACTCAAAAAATTAATTAATGAATAGAATATGAAAAAAATGAAATCCCCTCATGTAGAATTTGTTATTAATCAAAGATTAGATATAGAAAATCACTTAATCGGAATGCATTCTTATAAAGAAAAGCTTCATTCTGGTCACAAAAAACGAAATAAGCGTTACGAAAAACTTCTTAAACTTTCTATACGAGAAAGAAGAAATTTTATTAAAAAAGAGATTTCTGATTTTTATTCTCCTAAAAATAAGAGTAAATTAGAAGAAATTAAAAAGGATTCTCAAAAATATTGGGATAAAATAGAAAAGGAATTTTTTAAGAGAATTAAGGATGTTTTTGGAAGGCCTTTTCCATATAGCTCAATAAAAGGCGTATTTTCCACTGCCGGTAGATTCGGTTATAGTATAAAGAGCAAATGGTTTGCGGCTAATACAAATTCAAATAGATTTGTGGTAGCAGAAACGGCAATGCATGAATTATTTCATTTTGTTTTTCATTTTTATTTTTGGAAAGAATGTGAAAAATATAAATTAAATTGGAAACAAATATGGGATATTAAGGAGGCAACAACGGTCTTATTAAACTCTGATTTTTCAGATTTAAGATTAAAACCAGATAATGGTTATCCAGAGCATAAGAAAAT
>CAYWLA010000039.1:0-9927 GCA_964458955.1 uncultured Methanosarcinales archaeon | reverse complement strand
GATTATCTACCCAGGAAGATTAAAAAATGAGATGCTTGCTGTGGCCTCAAACAGGGTTATTTCTGTCCCAAACTGCTTTAAAAAAGGTATTGTAAAAATAAGAATAACAAGAACAAAGCACAATATCTTTATGGGAAGGCCTGTTTAAAATTATTCAGCAGTTCTTATTGCCTTTATCTATTATAAAGTGATTATATTTGGAAAATTATATAAAGTGGTTTCTATTATAAGAAATTAACTCTCATTAGATATATGATAAATTTACCTGTTTTTTGTTTTAATTCTCTTTTACCCTTAAGGCATATGACTTAATATTAATGTTATCAAAATTGAAGCCCTAGTTCCAAATTTAAAAATCTGAGGTAAAATACTAATCCAAAATCTTGTTTTTTCAAAAGTATCTGTTAATTTTAAATACTTATCCAACCATGTTTCAAATGCACTTTTTTCATTACCTCTTAATTTGTTACTATCTATCAATTTTTGAAGAATATCTGCAATCTGATCAGGATTAGTTTTTGAAAATTTCAATAATTGATTTAGATTCTTATTAGTTTTTTCAGTATTTTTTTCAATTAATTTTGTTCTTTCATTCATTTCTATTGTATATTTATCTATTCTGCTTATTTTATTCACCAATTGATTGAATTCTTTTTTTTCTTTGATTAAATGGGAATATTCAGTTGCTTTTAGAAGGGAAGCTTCCTGAGTTTTTCTTAATATATTCTGAGAAGTATAAATATCCCCAAGAGGGGAAGATACTAATCTGTTTTTTCCTTCGATATAATTTAATTTTTTAAGTTCTTTTATAATTGAAACTGGCTCTTTTAAGCCTTTTTTAAAAGAAATATTTGAAACTATTCCATCATTAAAATCAAATCCTCTTTTATTTAAGTTAGCAAACATTTTTTTAACATTTAATTCCTGGAAAATTTTTCTGCTTTCTACAGTTTTAAAGGCACCATAAATTGGAATATTATCAATTGATAAATTTAAAAAATCTGAAAGCCCTATTTTTTCAGAGATTTGTAATAGTTTTTTTTTATTGCTTTCTGGGTCAGCCCTTATACCTTCAAGTAAAATTTTGGAATTAGCTAAATTTAATCTTCCAATACCTAATGATGTAGAAATGGCAATCTTCTTTTCTTCCCATTCCTCAATCCAATCATACCCTCTTTTCCCATAACTTTTACACAATGTGTTGAAACCAATTCCAATTATTGGGCGGGAAGAGAGTGGTTGTATATCTGCGATTTGAGCAAAATTATCCTGAGTATAGGCTTTTATATTTATCAATCTTTTGTTGTCTATAGCTAAGTGAAATGGTGAATCTGGTTGAGTACCTGAAACAGTCGGTATCTTTCCACTATATACTTTGAATCCCAATGCTCTAAAAATGTTATCAAAGAATATTGGGTAATAATCTGTATCGATAATAGAATCTAATTTTGATTCTTGTTTCAAATTTTCGATGAAATCATCTTTTAAACTTGAGGCAGTTTCAATTCCCTTTGTATTAATAATCTTAAAGTATCTATTTCTTAGACTTTTTTGTCTACCTTTTAATCTTCTTCTCTCTATCTTATCTTTCTCCCACCTTTGTTCTTTTGTTAGTCCCATTATAAATCCCCCTTAATTTAATGGTATTGATTGGATAAGCCCATGTTTTTAGATTCCATAATCACCACCTAAAAGCAAATAGTTGTATAACTTATAAATATTGCCGTTTTAAGGCACAGAATAATTTTTGAGTGATTTCAAAATTTACAAAAAAATTTCAAGTGGAGTTGAATTTCCTATTTTGTCGACGATATTACAAATGAAATGATGATTGCATCCACAGGAAATGAAGCAGGACACTTATATTATAAATCACTCACTTTTTATATTGTGCCCGTTTTAAAGTTTTCTCAGCCCTTACAGAAATACTAGAAAGAGGATGGCATTCACCCCACAAATAAATTTGTGGGTATTCTGCCTAACTTTTTATAACAAGAACAAAGCACAATATCTTTATGGGAAGGCTTGTTTAAGCGTTCTTTTAATATCATAAAACAACGAGAAGGTACTAATAAATTTCTGTGTAGTATAATATTTTCCAGTAACCCATATTAGGAAATAAGAAACAATTGAAATTTATAAATCTAACTGAATTATTGAGAATTGCCCCTTTTCGTTTTTAGGACTCCAGATTTATTAAATATAACATCACTGTTAGCCAAACCAACCCCTACGAAGTAGGGGGAGGGAAGTATGACACAGGGTACTCTCAACAATGATTATTACAATTATGCGGGGAGTATTACATAAAAAACACAAAGTATAAATATTTCTTTAATAATCATAATATATGAATGAAAGTACCATATTTGATGAGAAAAAAATTGAAAATATTAATAAAATTAAGGAAGATGATAGACGTTTTCTTATGGGTGTATTAAATCAAAATGTACAAATGTTACAGAGCCAGCATCAATTTAAAGTGAATACTTTTCTTTCATATTCAGCAGTTTATCTTTCTCTTGTAGCTGTATTCATTGCTTTAGGGGTAATTAGTCCTTATTTTTATATAATTACTCTTATATTCATTATTGCAGTCGTTGGGATTTTTTGGGATAAAAAAGAGGCTGAACTAATAAAAATCCAAACTAAAATATATAAGGGAATAAATAGTACTCATTTTAACTATCTGAATAAAAAGAAAAAATGACTGATAAAGTCTTTTCTAGTAGAACAAATAATTGAGAGTGCCCGAGCATTAATTTTGGGTAACATCAAAATTCCTGTTATACATAGCGAGGCTTTGATGCTGAGTGGAGTTTTTTTGTCACTGAGAATTTATCTGTTGTCATACTTTTTAGGAAATATTAATAAACCTATAATTATTTTCATTAAATAAATGGCTTTTACAAAAGAAGTATCAAGAACAATCAAGATTTTGTTTATTTACTTAGTTATTTCTATTTTAAGTTTGAGTATCATAAATAGTCCCTACACCCAAGGTATTTTGATATTATTAGGAATTCTACTTGGATTAATTCCTTTTTGGAAAAGAAACTATAAAATTACTAAGACATTATATTATTTTTTAATAGCAGCAATAACCACCTTAATAATTTTTTACCCCACCATTATAAACGAATTTATGACTAAAAGCTCAAATATAGAGGTATACATTTCAAAAATAAATAGAGGTACAAATCCTAAACTGGATATGTCTTATTTATTTCAGAATGACAATTATCAAATGTATCTCTTTTCTAATTATGCTACAAGAGATATTTATATTGTAAATAGAACAGATATTTATGGAAAAAAAATAATATTGGGTTCAACATCATCTATCTATGATTGTATTGATTGTACTTATTATATAATATCAGTTAGGAATTCTGGTGATGCAATAATATCTGATTTTGCAATACAAGGAGAATTACCTACATTGAATTTTGATTTCTTAGATTTTGAGCCCAAACTTAAACATAGTGATGAAAGTCAGAAAGGAACATTTGGTAAGGGACGTTTTTTGTTGAATATTATAACTATTGAACCTAATGAAACAATTCATGGAACAATACGAGTTAATAAATTAAGTGATGAGTTATCATTAAAGTGTTTTTCAAAAAATAGGAAAGTGAATTGTGGTATTACTAAGTATTATATATTATATTTAAAATTATTTACTTATGGTAGCTTATCTTTTGGAAGAGAACATCCGGAGATAAATGTAGAATTTCCTAATAAAGATGGAGAGGAGGTTAAACAGTATATACTCAATAAAAAAGATTTACAATTTATAGAAATATCTTCTGAATTATATCAAGAAAAGATTGGTATTAAAACCTGATTAAAAAGTTAGGTCAAGATGTAAGTAAAGCCATATAATAAATACAGATATTATGCGAAGACAACAGCGTTAAAATTCTCGGTTTAATAATACATCTTAAAAAGTCTGGCTCTAATCTTTATCTTCCTTTCTAAGGATAGTAACAACATTTATTCCTTGTCTAGAAATGGAGTATTTTTCTTAATAGTGTTACTAATAGATTTTATTCAAATGCAATTCACAGGAAAACCTCTGTAAAATGAGGAATGCTTATCTTATCAACAAATTAAATCAAATTCTGCATAAACTTGAATTGGCTCTTTCATCTCAAGATAAGCCAATGTTACAATATCTTCTTCAAGGTATAATTCCATCTCAAAGATTCTTTCTCCTTTAATTAAATCACGAATTGTAAGTTCACAAGAATTCCCTTTACATGCTGGGTCAAGCATCACTCTATCTCCTTTCAAAGGAAAATTTGAAGTAACATTAACAAACCTACATCTTGACTTATTGTATACATTTGTGTTTTGAAAGTTAATAATTGTATCTTCTTCCTGATATACAGGTAATTTTAGATTATTTGTTATATTAAATACAAATTTACATCCGGTTTCATAACAAACATCATAGGTTTCAGAGTTATCATAGTAATCATAATCCAATTTGGTTATATTCTCTTTAACAAACCCTTCTAAAACTATTTCTTTTATTTTCTGTTTTTTAATATTGTTTTTATCAAAATTTAATCTAATCAAATTGCTTATCTCATCTATATCTAAACTTATAAAGCTATACTTTTTAGTAGATTGTTTATTGTAATTTTTGATATTTTCAAAACCAGTAATAAAGGTTTGTAATTCTTTTTCAATAGAAGTATTTATCAAAAGATTAAATTTTCCTCCTTGTTTCTCAGTGTTTATATTGTAAGGAATATAAGAGATAGGGATATGAGTTATTTTTGAATCAAGATACCCAAAAGTTCTGATTTCAATTGGAACCCTTATTCTAGAATAAACTTCAAGAAAGCGAGGATCTAGGTCATATACATAATAGTTTAACTTTATTGGAGCTTTATATTCAAATATTGGGTTGGTTAATAAACTAAACCCAAAAGAACTTAAAAATAATATCAAAATTATTATCCAAGGAAATTTAAATTTTGGATTAAGTATTTTAACTCCAAACACGCTGGAAATTATAGTATAACCTATAATCATTGCTATTAAAAAAGGAATTAATATAAATATCATGTTTAACAAGAGATGTCTAAATAGTAAGATAATGATTAAAATGTTATGGCCTAAAAAAATAGACATAAATATTAAATAACTTATTAGAACAAAAAATAATGTGTTCTCTAAATCTTTTTTTCCAACCTTTTTATTTGTGAGTAATATTAATAAAGCATAGATAAGTACTAATATGAAAATGACTACCCCTGATTTAGATATATCCCACGCTTTTATCAAATCTAACTTTATATTTGATATGTCACCAATTAAAAATAAAATGAAAGAAAGACCCATTAAGGAAGGCAAAATAATAAAAAATAATCCAATTACCTTTAATAAATTATCTGCATTTTTTGGTAGTGTTAACTTACCTTTATTGAGAAACTTTGACCAA
This sequence comes from uncultured Methanosarcinales archaeon, assembly GCA_964458955.1. Lineage (GTDB taxonomy): Archaea > Nanobdellota > Nanobdellia > Woesearchaeales > CG1-02-33-12 > CG1-02-33-12. The sequence continues at coordinate 4,472 of CAYWLA010000039.1, read as the reverse complement.
ACAAGATAGGCAAAAAGAAGTGTTATAACTATATAAAACGGTAAATTCAAATCTAATAATGAAACTCCTCCCATATTGAATGATATATTTGATTAACATTAAATATTTTACTATATTAAACTAAAAGATGTGAGGTTTTTGTTGTTTTAGTAAGGTTTTTATATTTTAAATTATTATATCTGTTTTAGGGAGTTTGAATTAAAAAAACAATAATTTTTGGGTTAGTTCTAGTTAGTTTGCTTTTGGTTAGTGGATGTTGTCAGCAAATAACCTGTAATAAGCCATATATTCTTGTTGGAACTGAATGCTGTTTAGACCAAAATGATAATAGCATTTGTGATAAAGATGAAGTACTAGTAGAACCTTCAGAAAAACAAACAAACCAAAATAATTTAGGATACATTTGTAATTATAATGCTTATAACTGTGATGATTTTAATACTCATGCAGAGGCACAGGCTGTATTTGAAGCATGCGGCGGAGTAAATAATGATGTACATTGGCTTGACGGAGATGGAGACGGAATAGCTTGTGAATGGTTGCCTTAAAAAGAGTTATCCAAAAAATCACACTGATTTTCACCACCTGCTTCAATAGGACTTAATTATGCACAATCAAAAAAACGAAAGATTTATATTATAACTTGCAGCAATTATACAAATCATTAAAATATTTTATTCCACTAGTCTGTGACTAGTGGTTTATAATGGAATAAAATGTGCTCAAGAGTGAGGAGGGCGAGCATGCCTCCGAGCTTTTGACAGATTAGTGAATAAAGATAGAATTAGTTGAGAGATATGATATTAACAAAAGAGGAGGCGATATGTTTAGTATTAGAGCCATCAGATAAAAATACGATTTCTTCTACAACTAAATTAAATAAATTATTAGCAAGATTAAATTTATTTTTTATACCAATCGATTTTAGTTTTAATCTAAATAAATATGGTTCTTTTGATGCTGAATTATCTTCTTTAAAAAGTAATGATTATTATAGTGTAGATTCATATGAAATAAGAGGGAAGGAATGCCATAAGTATATTTTGAAACCAAAAGGAAAAGAATTATTTGAAACAAATGTAAAAAAGAAAATTTTTAAAATTCTAACAAAAGAAGAATTTGATAAATTAAGGAAAACAATAAATTATCTTAGCACTTTAGGGGCAAATCAAATTTCTGGTGAGGAACATCGTAAGTTTTTAGTTGATGTTGACGATAGATTTAAATTGGAACAAAAATTGAATGAAATTTTTGTTGAATTGAATGAGTTATATAAAAAAATTGATGAAATAAAAGAAAATTGTCTTGAAGATGTTAAATTAAAGGCGTTAATCGAATATTCATATCATCTAATAAAATTTTTAAGAGAAAAGAGATTTAATAGACTAGATGAAAAAAGTTATGATTTTGACGCCTATATGTTTGATTATTATTTTTTGCACAACATAGGGGAAATTATGCCTTTTATTAAAGGACAGGCAGCAAAAGTTAAAAAAGATGGTATTATAATTAATAAATATTATCAATACATTATCAATTCTGTTGGGGAGGATTACCCTTTTTCTCTTAAAAATAAGAATTTAAAAGATTTGGTTGTTGCATAATGGCTTCAGTAAATAATAATACTTATGCGTTTGACGAATGTTCAATATTACATTTATTTATTCAACAGTTATTGTTCCCTGTATCTGCTTCTTGAATATTGCGCAGATATAAGTGTATTTGCCCTCCTCTTCAAAAGTGTACTCAAAGGAATCGCCTTGGTATAATATTGGGCTTTGTACCAGTCCATAAATAGTAAGCTTATGCTTATTGCTCTCTTTGTTTTCCCACCTAATTGTAGTGCCTTTTTCAATAGTTACGTACTTCTGGCTTAGTGTAAGATGATCAATCTCAATTGTTAATACATTTTCTTCTGGCTCTGTGGCATTTATCTCTTCTGTTTCTTCTTCAGTCTCTACTGTCTCATTTAATTCCCCTTCAGGTTCCGTTGTTTCATTTAGTTCTTCTTCTACTGTCTCTCCAGCTCCTTCTCCTGTTTCACCAACTGGTTCTTGGGTTTCTTGTTCTTCTGTTTCAATAGTTTCTTCTGTCTGTTTTTCATCAATTTTGCATCCGCTTAACATTATCCCTAAAATAAGAAACAAAACAATTATTTTTTTATCCATATTTTTCACCTTTTATGTTTTTATATTGTTTTATTTAAATATTTTTCTTTTTTAAAAACCAAACAATCTTGTAAAAAAGTCTATTATTCTTTGGATGATGCCTTTTGCCTCTTTTTCCTGTTTAAAACACATATTATTAACACAATCATTTAAACATTCATAATCATAACCGCAGCTTTCATTATCTCTTTTCTGTGGAACCCACTCATTAGCATCAGTGCAAAAACAGGAAACATTATTAACAGTTCTTACATTCTTTTGAGGAATGCAGGAATCATTAAGTTCACAGCCATCTATTGCTGTAAACCTGCATTTGCCTCCAGAACATTCATCTTCAGTGCATGGCTTATTATCATCACATTTTGGAACACATTCATGTTCTGAGATTTTTTCACAAATATTGCACTCAACAGGTTTGCAAAGAAAATCCCTATTATCACAGTATTCATTAAAATTACAATCCCTGTCTGCAAGACAGAAGGTTTTATTGCAGTACATTTCAACATAATTGTAATAATTATCATTTTTTCTGCTGCATTTATCATGTGTAATTGAAAATTTTGTTATGTTAAGTTTTGTTTTTAAATTAAGCAAATAATGATTATCTCCAAAATCTCCTATTGTCATATTTTCAGTTTCCTTATTATGTATTGAGGGGCCATGAATAACTAAAAGGCCTTTATCAGTCTCAAACATATATTTTAGATCATAAATTCCATTATGATTAACTGAGTTAAAATCAGCAGAAAAAACACCACCACTTTTGTAACAGCTGTTTATTGATATATTCAATTCCTTGCAGCTAAATTTATAACCTGGACAGTATACATCTACAGTATAAACTCCTGGAGAATCTATTTTAAGCCTGTAATTAAAGTTATCATTGAGAATCATATCTTCTGACCTAAAAATAGTTAAGTCATCATTCCACTCTCCCGGAACCTCAAACCATGTTTTGCGGTCTTTAGTGCCATATACATTGCCATCAATATTTTGATCAGAGCGTATTGTTACAGCACCAGAATCATCACATTTTGCAACAAAAGGAGTAATTGCATTGGCAAAAGGGGCAAGAGCCAGGCACATCATTAATATTATGACCAGTTTTTTCATTTAAACCTCTTTTTATGGTATTCTATTAAGTTGCTTAACAAGATAATTTTCTTCTTTATCAATCTTTTCTATTTTTTTATCAAGCATGACCGGCTTTTTCTCCTCTTTCTCAAAATTACCAATTCCCTTTGTTTCTTCCTTCAGTTTTAGTTCAATAGTTGACATCTGCTCTTCATTTAGCTGTTTTGGCTGCCACTGGAAATCAAGGCCGTCATTCTCTTTTCTTGGGATAATATGAATCATAAAATGGTTTGATTTTTGGCCAGCTGCAACACCATTATGTATTAGCAGGTTTGTTCCCTTTGCTTGCAAGACCTCAAAAATAGCAATTGATATCTTATTAGTTATTTTTGATAAATGTGCTATTAAATAATCTGGAACCTGTTCTATTATTGAAAAATGCTCTTTTGGCATTAAGAGAATATGGCCTGCGCAGCATGGAGTAGGGCTAAGAATAGCCAGGACTTTTTCATCCTCAAAAATCCTTTTTGCATCTTTTTTCTTATTTATAATCTGGCAAAACTCGCAGTTATTTTTTTGGCTCATTTTCTATTATAAAATCTGATATTTTATCAAGGTCTATACCTAGGTTTTTGTCTTTGTTAGTTTTTTTCTCTTTTGTTACTTCCTCTTTACCCAGTTCTTTCTCAGATTTATTTGGGTTCTTCTGATTTTCATCTTTTTCACCTATTTTTTCAGGTTTTTTATCCAAAATAATAGGCTCTTCTGTCTTAATGCCAAAAAGCTCGTTGATTTTATTAGTTAATCCTGCCTTAATCTGTTCTGACACATCATCTGGAATATGTTTTTCAGGCAAGTCAAAAATTTTTATTTCATCCACATTTGCCCTTGGTATTATATGCAGCATGAAATGGGGCGCTTTCTGTCCGGCAATCATGCCGTTTGCAATGAATATGTTTGTTCCTTGTGCTTTTAATGCCTTTAGGCATGCATGTGAGATTGCCTTTGCCACCATAAATATGTAGCTAATCTCATCATCTGGAATTTGGGGCATTATCTGATAATGCCCCTTTGTCAATAGAAGTATATGTCCAGGATTGGCAGGATTTATATCAAGTATTGCCAAAACTTTGTCATCCTCATAAATCTTTTTTGAAGCCACTTTTCCTGAAATGATATGGCAGAATATGCAGTTCTGCTTCTGGAGTTCCTGCAGCTGCTCAGGAGACA
>CAYWLA010000038.1:0-10037 GCA_964458955.1 uncultured Methanosarcinales archaeon | reverse complement strand
TGAATTGTATTCTGCTGAAGCCACAACCCATAACAGCAGATAATGCCCTTACAATAAGTGTTTTAGCAAGCCCAGGAACACCTTCTACAAGCACATTACCATCTGCTAATAATGCTCTTAAGAACCCATTAATTACCTTTTCTTGACCGATAACCACATTTGAAATTTCTTTCTTTATACTATTAATGATTTTTTGATCATTAATTATTTTTTCAGAATATTTTTTCTCATTCATGTATTAATCAAGCAATTCCTAATATTTATATTTTGTTATCCTACTTAACAAGAGTAAAATATTACACGATAGATTTATATAGGAATATTTAATAATTTAAAATAATATGCAATTAATCAATTTCAAAAGAAAAAAGAAGAAACCTGACAGACTCAAACTGATAAAAAACAAGACATTTAAAAATATTGATTCATTTAAAAAACATTTTGCTAAAAAAAACAGAGAAGACAATTTCATACAGTTTTTTCATATTGTGAGACTTTTTTTTGCTGAATTATTCAAGATTAAATATGAATTTACCTTTGAGGAATTAAATAAGGAAATAGAAAGAAAAAGAATAGATAAAAACATAAAGGAACAAATTACTTTTTTTTTAAAAAAATTATCTGCTGTTGATTATAGTAATGAAAAATTGCCTGAATTAGAAATAAAAAAATTATTAAATGAGTTTTTAAAATTATTTGAGAAATTAACACTCACTGAACAAAAGGTTGAAGAGGCAGTGCTTAGTAAAATATTAATTTTCCTTAAGATTAAGAAACCGGCAGTGCAAAAGAAAAAGGATGGGAAAAAACAAAATGTATTATTAACTTTAATATATTTTATATTATCAAAACTTAAAATAAAGTTTAGCAAAAATAAACTAGGGCAAGTGCATGACATGCTTATCAAGGCATTGGATATGCTTAATAACAGTGAAATCAAAAAGAGCAAGCAGATGTATGTGGAAATTAAGAAAAAATATAACCAGCTGGATATTGAAGACAAAAAAGAGGTTTATGAGGATATTTTGCTCTTATATAATGAACTTGCTTCTGATGATAAAAATTAATATTCTTTTTTGTGCTTTCTCTTTGGTCCCTTATGGGAAATTAAATAAAGAAGGAGTATTATAATAAACAATATTCCTATACCTATTGCAATAATCTTTGTTCTTTCTCCAATAGTTTTCTCAGTGGTTGGTTCTTCTATTATTGGCTCTTTTGTGGTTATTAAGTATCTGCAGGCATCAACAATTGATTGTATTAATAACTGTGCCCTTTTGTAATCAGATTTTGCTATTAAATTTTGTGCATATATAAGCTGCTCATTTAGTTCAAGGCATTCTGGATTTTCCTCAAGCAAATCCCTTGTGAATGCTATTTTTGTGTCAAACTCATTTTTGCTCCATTGTCCAAGTTCTATTGAACTCATGAAGAATTTAGCAGAATCATTAAATTTAGGATATTTTATATCTGCAAACACAACTATTTCATAAGAACCAAGAGCTGTGTATGATTCTATAATAAGGTTTGTTTTAACAGATGTCTTTTTTTCTATTGTTTCAAAATAATCATTTGTGAATCTTAGTTTAATAACACTACTGTTGACAGATGTACTTAATCTTACCTCATTTAATGTAACCTCCCCATAATTGTTTAATATTATTGGTGTAATTACTGTATTATTTTTATACATAGTCATTGTTTGTGGTGTAATTAAATTAAATGAATATGGTTTTTCTACTTCAACTTCTTTTGTTTTAATTATAATTGTTGACGATCCCCCCCCACTGATAATTATTGTTGTTTCTGGTGATATACCCTCATATTCTACAAATGTCAATGTTATATCATTACTTCTTGTTGTGTTGTAACCATCACTCATTGTGAAATATATTGTTTCTGAGCCATACCAATCACTTGTTGGAATGAATGTAACTTGATGGGATGTATTTCCTATTGATATATCTATGTTTGAATTTCCGCTGACATCAAATGAGAGGGTGTCATCTATATCAGCATCATAAAAATAATCATCAAGGTCTATCCAGTTAACATATATTGTATTTTCATTGCCTGTGAAATCAGATATAATATAATTTACACTTATATCATGCAATGTTGGTGTTACAGTAGTATTTGTTGTGGAGAGATTTGTCCTGTATTGTATATATTGATAATCTTCAGATTCAATTAATGAATTATTAGTATAAATAGGGCTCCAACTTGAGTTAATTAATATAGCTTTTGTTGCTGCTGTTCTTGTTTGTAATGTTATATTTGTTCCAGCAGGAGTTACTGATGTCCAATTAATATAAGTTATATTCATATTATCTTCAGCCATGAGATTTATTGTTGATGACATAAAGATTCCTTGTGAATAATAATTAGTTGAATTCTGCTTATTAAGCAGAATATCGCCGGAGTTGGCTGTTGTATTTGTATTGCTGTTTGTTCCAGAACTGAAATCTGTTTCAGTTGTTTGTGTTACTATTCCAAAGCTTGGCAGCCTGTTTGTATTGTTAACACTTACATTCCATGTTACGCTGTCTGTTTCATTAGAGCTATCAGAAACTATTACTGTTATATTACGTTGCCCAGCTGCGGTGAAGTCAGGCTCATAAAGCCATGACTGATTTGATGACTGGTTAACAGAATTTAAATACCAAGTATAAGTCAAAATATCTCCATAACTTAAATCATCATCTTCTGCTGTTACACTAAACTCCAAAGAGGAATTTTCTGCTGTATTTTGTGTTAAGTTTATTGGCATATAAGAGGTTATATTTGGGGCATTATTAATGTTTAATATCGCTAGTATTATAACAGAGCTTGTTATGCTATTGTTATCACTCACTGAAATGTTTATTGAATAATTACCAACTTTATCATTTGTTGGCGTAAATGATATAATCCCTGTTGAGGAATTTATATTGAATAAAGTGCTGTTATCGCTGAATGTTAATGTGTCATTCTCCTCGTCTGTTGCATTAATATTATAATAAAATAATGTTCCTTCTGTTGCTGTTTGATTCTCAAGCGGTGGGTCAAAATAAGGAGGGTCATTAACCTCACTGATATTTAACCAGAAGCTTGCTGATGCTATTCCATTATCTCCATCATCCACACTGATTTCTATGCTGTAAAGCCCTATCTGGCTTACATTTGGAGTAAAATTAATAAACCCTGTTGATGAATTAATGTCAAACAAAGTGGTGTTATCACTGAATGTCAAAGAGTCTCCATCGGGGTCAGATGCATTTATAGTTATATTAAAATTAATATCTTCCATTGCAATTTGGTTTCCTATTGGGTCAATTATTGGAACCCTGTTTTGTGTAATAGTAAATACTATCACTTCATAATCTATTTTTGGTATAGCAGCATCATCTGTAACAGAAATATTAATAGAATGATTTCCTTTCTTGCTGTCATTTGGAGTAAAGCTGATAAGCCCTATTGATGGATCAATATCAAACAAGGTTGTGTTGTCGCTAAATGTTAAAGTATCACCAGAATCAATATCTGTTGCAGTGACTATTAAGTTAAATGTTTTATTTATCTTGGCTACCCTGTTTCCTATTGGGCTTAAAATAGGAGGGTTGTTGACATCAAGCACCTCAAGAACAAATGTTGTTGAGTTAGTTGCTGCCTTTGTGTCACTCACTGTAACAAGAATAGTATGGTTTCCATTGTCTGCATCAACAGGAGTAAAGCTGAATCTTGCAGCTGTTTCATTAATTGAGACGGAAGTTAACATATTACTATAATTGCTTGAAAACGTAAGGATATCACCATCAGCATCAGAGCCTGTAACTGTTATCTCAAATAATGTATTTTCCTCAACGCTTTGGTTATCTATTGGATCAATCACTGGAGCTGTATTATTAAGAACAGTAAGATTCATAATAGCAGAAGAATTATCAATTCCATCACCCACAATTATACTAATTATATAATTGCCCAAATCATTGCTTGTTGGCGTAAAGCTAATAAGCCCTGTTGTTGAGTTAATACTAAATAATATTGTGTTGTCATAATATGTTAATGTATCATTATCAGGATCAGATGCAATTACCTGATAATTAAAGATGGCATAAGCATATGCTTGTTGGTTAGGTATTGGCTCTATTTCTGGTGGGTCTTGGACATTAGTTACATTCAGCGTTATATTATTGCTGTCTGCTGTTGCATAGCCATCATTTATTGTGAAATATATTTCTTCTGTACCAAACCAATTTGAGTCAGGATAAAAGCTTACGCTGTGTAGTGTTGCTGAGCCTATACTTATTGTTATGTTTGTGTTGCCTGTTGATGAAAAGCTTGGGGTGTCGCCATACTCTGTGCATTCGCTGTAATCAGGGTCATAAAAATAATCATCCAGGCTTATATTATTTGTTAAGTCATTATCCTCTTCCCATGTTATATTGTTGATTATTGCATTCCAAACAGGTTCCCTATTGACATTGGTTATACTTAAATCCCATGTTATGCTGTCTGTCTCATTTTCTATGTCACTTACTTCAAGGGTTATATTTCTGTGACTGGGCTCGCAAAATCCTGTTGTAAAACTCCAAAAACCTCCAGTTTCATTAACTGTTGTTGAATTAACAATTCCATCAACAATCCATCTAGATGTTAAAACATCACCATATGGTAAGTCAGGGTCAGTTGCATTGTACTCAAATGAAAACCCTATGCTATTATTTTCTGTTGTGGTTGGAGTCAAATCCATAGGTGTGTAATTCATTATTTGTGGAGGATCATTAACATTAATTACATTGAACCAAACATTTTCTGATATAGGATCAGGATATATACCATTTTGAATATTAATACCTATCCTGTGATTACCAACATCCTCATTTGCTGGTGTAAAAGAAATAAATCCACTACTATTCATATTAAAGATAAGCCAATAATCCTCTCCTGGACCAGCAGTATCTGTAAATATTATAGTATTATTGTCAGGATCAGTTGCATTTAACTGAACTTCAAAGAGCACATCTTCTGTAAGATTATAATCCGGGGGGCTTGGGTCAAAATAAGGTGGGCTGTTGGCAAAGCCTGTAACAAAACCAGTTATGCTTGGTCTTAAGAAAAAGCTGGCAAGACTATTTGTTCCTGTACTAATTTCCTGAATGAAAGATTCAACCCCTCCTTCATTTATTAGAGCAATTGAATATACAACACCAACTACTAAGAACACAAGCATTATAGATTTTAATTGTTCTTTATTCATCTCTTTTTTCAGCCTTTTCATTTTTAATTATTTAATTTATTTTAACCTTGTCTAAATTTTCTTCTTTTATCTGATTGTACAATAACACAATTTTTTTATATATTTTCTTTTTTTCTTTAATAGGCAGCTCTTCATAAAGCTCTTTTATCCTAATATAAGCAAGTTTGGCAGAATCAATATCTAATTCTTTTATGGATCTTTTTGCTTTAATTAAATCCTTGTATATTTCCAGCATTAACTTGGATTCTTTCTTAATCTTTTGTTTTTCTTTTAATCCCTTTTTCTTAAATTCTTCTTTTGTTTTCCCTTCCAGATATTCTTCTGAGCCAAGCTTGATTATAATTCTTGCCTCATTAATTAGTTCCCTTAACTCTGGCTTTGTTATCTTATAGCCTTTGTAGCTTATTTCAGATATTTTTTTGAAAAAAGTTATAAGTATTATTCTTAATGGAGTTGAAATTTTATGCTTTTCTATCTCTTTGCAGAATTCTTCATATGTGAACTCATATTCTATCTTTAGCAAGTCACTCAGGAAATCCCTGACTATTCTGACAAGGTCCCTTGAAAGCTCCTCTATGCTTTTTTTATCAATACTTTTTTCAAGTTTGTCCAACCTTAATAATATTGATTCCCTTTCTTTTAATTCCTCTGGTAACTGTTTCTTCCTTTTCTTAAACAAAACAATAAAAGGTACAAATTTTATCAATATCTTTGCAATAAAAGGCTGGTAATACTTATGGTATTTGATTATAACAAATATTATTGCTAAAATAAGTAGGATTATTAATAGGAGGGTTGGCCATATAGCCTTTTTAACAATGGCAGGAATCTCTATTTCCTTGCATGCAGGGCATGGACCTCCGCAGTCAACCTTTTCTTCACACAAGTCGTGATGGCAGTTTTTTATTCCATCAGAGCAGCTTGGACATGGTTCGCAGGGACCACCACAATCTATGCTTTCCTCTCCTTGATTCTGTATATTATCAGAACAAGTTGGGCATATAGGGCAAAGACCTCCACAATCAATCCCTGTTTCACCTTGATTTTGTATACCATCAAAGCAAGTTGGGCATGGAGGGCATGGACCACCGCAGTCTACACCAGTTTCACATGAATTATCATGACAATTCTTTATAAAATCGGAGCATGTTCCAACATACTCACAGTCCATGCTCTCAAATGGTTTTCTAAATTCTGTTCCACATTCTGCAAGATCTTTGCATGTTCTTGTCTGTATCCCTGATGGAAGGCATGCTCCCCAATTAGTGCATTCCCATAATTCCTCACAAAATACTGTTGTTCCGCCTCCACCACCCCCACCACTAGGAGGTGTAAGAACAGGTTCTGGGACATCTATAATAAACAAATAAACTATATTGCTCTCTGCTCTTGCATCATGGGGATCGTATGCATAAAAAATTACTGTTGCATTACCATTGAAATTTGCTTTAGGAGTATATGTAACAACATGTGTTACATTATCTATTGAAACATTAATGTTTGGAACTTTTGTACTTGTGTATGTTAATGTCTCTCCGTCAGGGTCCGTAAAGTAATCATCCAGGTCAAGGCCAGTAAGTATTGTGTCTTCATTCCATGTTGCATTAGGTATAATTGAAATTAAAACAGGTGCCCTATTGATTATTGTGAAATTGTCTGTTTTGCTTATGGTTTTAAAATTATAATAAGAATCATTGCAGAAAACAAGGTAATTAAATGTTCCTGGTGAGCTAAAAGACCTATTATCCTCATATAGCAGGGAACTATGATTAAAGATCATATCCACTGGCTCATTATACTCACCTGTTAGGTTAAATCTAATATTACAATATACCAATGTTCCATTAATGGGGTTACTATAAGCAGTATCACTAAGATTAGCAAAAAAGGTTGTATCATCATTTATATATTTTGTAATATTGTCTGTTTGGTCCCATATATCTAATATTACGGTTGCATTTTCAGCAGCAGAATATGAATATAAAAAATTTGTTACATTAAATATTAAGTTTCCATTAGAATAACTTATTATTGTGCAATTTGTAAGGTTACGCTGTGGACTTGAGCAATCCTCTCCATCTGCTAATATTTTTGGTTGTATAAAACTCAGATTATATAATGTTAAAATTGCTGATCTGCTTAGGCATGGCAGTGCATCAATAGATAGATTAAGGCTAATATTATTGAATGAAATGTTGATATTTGAATCAAGATCTGCATCATCAAAGTTTATTATCTGGTTAGAGAAATTTATCAACCCTTTGTTTGGAATACCAATGGTTGCATTTTCTATTACTGTCCAGTCCCCTAGTGTTAAGGGATCTGCAAATTCTGAGAAATTAGTTGTTAAATTATTCTTGAAATTATCCCATTTTGGCTCAACATCAATATTATTGATTGAAAAAGTGGAGTTAGACCCATCACTGCTAAAGAGATCCGGGCAGATAGAATCATTGCTATATACACTTGTAAATACTTTATAAATGCAATTTCCATCAGACACATTTATAGTGGTGTCCCAACTATGGTTGTAATACATATCACTATCATCTATATCTATTCCAACAAAGGTCCAGATGCCATCTATCTCATCTGCATAGTAAAAGGATGTATTAATATTCTCATACTCATTCCTTTTGCTTGCAGTTGCATTTACATCTATTATTCCACTTATTACTTCTCCTCCATCTGGATAAAGAATTGTTACTGAGGGAGGGAGTCTTCCTATGCAAAAAGTAATTACTGCTGTATTCAAAGTATTACCAGTTATTTTAGGTAACTTAAATGGGGTTTCTGCATTTTTATAAACAATAAAATTAAACCCTATAGATGTAAGCATGAATAATATTAGTAATAAGGCAATTATATTATTTGAGAGATGTTTTTTGCTTTTTATTTCTCTCCAGCCGTTTTCTCTTTCCTTTTTTATTTTATTATTATTCATTTATCCTCATGAATTTTTGAATAGAATATTTAACCTGCCATGTTTGCAGAAACTCTTTTAGTTCATTTAGCTTATCTATTGGAATCAGAACATTGTTCCTTCCAACAGCACATCCATTTAATGAATCCAAGAAGCCTTGCTGTCCTTTTCTCCCCTTTAATGCATAACCAAAAAGGGTTTTTTTAGAATGGTCAAGTGTTTTTAGGTCATATGTCAACAAAATAAGAGTTTCTACGTTGAGTGCTTTATTTATAAACTTATTTCCCTTTATGCTAAACCCATTTTGAATCAGTCTTAAGTAAAGACTATCTTTAAATAAGTTGTCAGCCATCAAAAAATTAATATTAACCCTTGCTTGTTTTTTATTAAAAATTCCTTTTACCTTAAGAAGGATATTTTTAGTATGGTTGTTATTATCCTTAAAGACTATTGTCAAATCAATCTTACTTGTTTTTTCTTTTTCACTACATCCTAACAGAACTACATCAACAACATCTTTTTCCCTGCAGATTTCCTTTAATTGCTTTATTTCTTTTTGAATATCTGAAAACATCTATTGTTTATTATCAACATAACTCATATATAAACCTTTTGTTGTTGATTATCAACTAAGATTATTATAATTAGATACAATAGAACATTCAAATAACTCTCTTAAAAACAAACCTTGCCTTTCCAGTATAGTTGCCATAGGCTGCATTTCTTGGGGCAGTGGCTGAGAATGACAGCTTTTTTTCTTCACCTGGTTTGAGAACAAAGTAATTTTCTGATACAGAAACCCAGTTTGCAAAGTTGCCATAAAAATTAATATAAACCCTTAAAGGATAATCCTTTTTATTTGATATAAAAATATATCTTGTGCATGAGCTCCCTGTAGGTGTAATCATACCAAAAGTTAATTTTTCAGTATTTACATCAAAGCCAGTGTGGTTTCCTACTATAAGATACATATCAAATTCTCTTACATTCTTTATTACATAGAATGAGTAAAAAAGAATTGTAGTTGTTATACTTATTAGTGCGATAACAAGCAACAAGATAAAGATATGATTTTTTTTCACTGTAATCACCTCTTTATGTTCTTTTTTTTCCTAGTCAACTTATTTTTTTCTTTTCCTTTCCTATTCATCCAAATAATATCAATAATAATAAACAAGATAATAATTAATACTAATATTGTTGTTGTGCTAAATCTTATTATTCCTGGCTTTTCAACTAATGCTTCTTTTTTCTCAACAACACTGACCTTGCTTGTTTCTACTGTTGTCCTGTCTTCATAATAAACAGTTATCTCAGCATCATAAAAACCAATTTCAATATTATTAGTATCCCAATAGGTTGTTATTATCTTCTTCTCCCAAGGATCCAAGTTTATGTTGGGTGTCATAATAATACTATTGTTTATTTTTATTTCTCCATAAACATCTTTAATCTTATTACCCCAATCACTTTCTATCTCTATATCAAACTTATTTATTTTGTCTTTCTCGAACTCTTTTGTATGATTGATGATCTTAATGTTGAGTTCTCCTATCCTAAAATTTTTTTTATCTTCTTTTGTTTTGTCATCATAGTTAAGTGTTGCAACAACTTCATATACCCCTGCTTTATAGCCAACAGTACTAAGCTGTGCATGTAGGGTTTCTTCTGTATTAGACTTTAATGATTTCTCCTCTGTATAAACAGTTGTAAGCTTTTCATTATCTAAGTTATAGATATCTATTGCTGCCTTTATTTTGTTTATATCCTTTTCTCCAAAACTCTTTACTCTAACAGCAAAATTAACTGGCTCATTAAGGTTAACATCTGGAGCACTAAGCCACATCTCAACATATTTTCCTGGATTAAGAACAT
>CAYWLA010000037.1:0-10223 GCA_964458955.1 uncultured Methanosarcinales archaeon | reverse complement strand
CATCAAACATAATCATAATGGATAAAGAAGGACTATATAAAGTTTTTGAAATTTACTTTTTGCTTAGCATTAGCTTTATACAAGAGTATAATATTACCGCATAATTAATCATTTTCATATTGATATTGTAAGTTTGCTCTACTACACTCCTTATTTCCTTAACATTTTTTTCAATATCTCCTGCTTCTTTCAGTTTTTCTTGAGGAATTCTTAGTTTGATGCTGTTAAAGTCCAGTTTTTTCAGCTCTTCTTCAAGGGTTGTGTGGAATATGAAACCGTTTGCAAGGCTTTCGCTTAATGCTCCTAAATTAGAAGTATGCCCTTCATGGATAATATCCTCACCATTAAAACACATTTCTTTATTGCGCAGAATTTTTTCAAATATTTTGTTTATTTTTTCATTAACATCATTTCTTTCTTCTTTTGTATTCAGATTAGGTATCATATTTAATAGTTCTGCAGTCTGATTTAGGGATTCGTTTTGCCACAGATAGATATCTTTAAGATAAGCAAGGTTGTTAAGAAGAGGAGCAGGAACAGTTTTTAATATCTGGATAGTTCTCTGCAGGTTTATAGGCTCATGGATACGGTCTTTTTGGATTAATAATTCCCTAACCCTGTTTATTGTTGGTTCAACTAAAGGCAGTTTATTTTCAATAATTTCTATCTCTGATTTGGATATGAGGCAGTCTAGAACATATTCTTCTAATTTTTGTTTAGAAAAAGGGAGAGTAATATTCTTTTTTATGTCCCTTATGATAGGAACACTTTCTATCTCAGCTGATTTCCCGTTTAAGTCTGGAAACTTATGGATGTATAACATTCTCTCCTTTGTTTATTCAGCTTTTTCGCATATTCTGTCTGTTTTACCACAGTAAGGGCAACGTAAAACATCTGCTTTGTTTATATCAACCTTAAATGTGTATTCACAGCGAGAACAATACTTTGCTTTATAGAATGTTTTTGGTTCTGCTTTTATTTTAGTTTTTGTATCTGTTTTAGGGGAAGGTATAATCCTTTTATCCCTATTTTTTAAGAATTTGCAACAATCCTCACAAACAAGCATATCTTTCTCTTTGGTGCAATGGAACAACCTGGTTTTGTCTAAAGGAAAAGCTGCCTTGCATCTCTCACAGATTCTTATTTGGTTCATGTTCTCACTCTTTTATGCTGGTAATCAGCCCTTTTCTAATGGCGAGGTTGCTTAAATAGTTTTCTTTTTAAAGGATTTAAGAAAAGGTAATATCTTCTTTCTGGTTGAAGAAAAAGTTTATTCATATTATACAAGGCCAGAGACTTTAAAACCTGTTTCTAAAAATTAAAACTGCGCAGGTCGAGCTTTAATGCTTTATTTCAATGCGTTGCATTTTCTAAAATAATACTAAATCTTTCAGAAAGTCCGAAAAAACGCCTTATTTTAAGCAGAAATATTTAAATATTTGAATTATATTATAAACTAATAGGGTGAAAGAAAATGGGAAAAAGCACATCAAGAACTGAAAAAGAAAGTTTTTTGGAAGAACGTATATTTGGAGATGACCATTACAAAACTACAATTTCAGATGGTGGGAAGAAAGTCGAGGGTAGAGGAAACACATCTGAGGAATCTCAAAAAGTAGCAAGTGATAAATGGGACAAAAGTGGCGGGGGTTCATCTTCTGGAAATAGTGGTGGAAGCGGCAGTGGTGGTTGTTATCTAACTACAGCTTGTGTAAGAGGTATGGGTCTTCCTGACGATTGTTTAGAATTGAATGTTTTGAGAAATTTCAGAGATAAGTATTTAATGTCTCAGCCATCAGGCAGAGAAGCAGTTAAAGAATACTATAAAATTGCTCCAGAAATTGTGCAATTTATAGACAAAAGAGAAGATGCTCAAAGTATTTGGCAAAATACTTATAAAGATATTGGGCATGCAGTGTCTTTAATTCTATCTGGAGATTTTGAAGGAGCTTTCAAATATTACCAACAAATAACCTCAAAACTTCAAGATAAATATTTGAATTAAATCTTTATTTTTTGCCTTTGTATGGGTTATTTCTTCTTTCAGGTTTAAGAATAAATTCATTTATATTATTTTTAAAACGCTCGTACTTGCTTTCCGAGTTGTATATATCATTCTCAGCCATGCTTCCTGCTTTAATTATAGCAGCACGGCCGGAAAGTTTAAAAACCCACGTTTAACAGCGCATTGACCTAACGTAGGACTGCGCAGGCCGGGATTCGAACCCGGATATACGGCTTGGAAGGCCGCAGTCATAGCCGTTAGACCACCAGCGCACAACACAAAGAATAACAGGTTGATATAAAAAGTTTACTAAAAATTATAAATAAAATAAAAGAAAAAAAAATTAAAAAACAAAATTCTTTTCAAGAATCATGCTATTTTTTATACAATTTCAATTCAGAAATCTTCACTGTCTACATCTTCTTGATCTGGTTCTTCTTCAGCAGGCTCTTCCTTAGGGGCTTTTCGCTCTTTTGGAGCTGAACTTTTGCCTCCCTTTAAAACAACCTTTTGGGCTTGCTTTCCTTTATCTGTTTCAGCAGCTTCAAAGGTTACAGCATCATTCTCACGCAAAAATACTCCTTGTTCCAATGCACTGTGATGGATAAAATAATCCTGTCCATCTTCACCTTCTACAAAGCCAAATCCTTTCCTACTGTTAAACCACTTTACTTTTCCTTCCATTTTTTAATTCCTCTACTAAATTTTTTCTGCCCAATAAACTGAACAGTAATTTCATGAAATTATACTGCCCTTTTTAAACTTTGCGGTAAAAAAGCCAAAAAACCAACAGATTTTTATAACAATTACATAATATGATAAACATGTTCATTATTGATAAGGCCTATGAAATAGCAGTAGAAGACCTAAGAAAGAACTATTATCCGCTTGGAATTATCACGGGCAACTTTCGACTAACTTACTGGTCATGGGATTCATTCTTTGCATCATTTGGTGCAAACAGGTTAAAGGATTTTGAAATAGTGAAGAAAAACCTTTTGCTTTATTTAAAATACCAGCGCAAAGATGGGCTCCTGCCAAAGAGAATATCAAACCCTTTATATTACTTAAATATGATTGGACTGAAATTAAGGTGGAAATTTTTGTTTCCTGTTTATCACGGAAGTTATTTTATCTCTCCATCTGTAACCCAAAACATTATCTTCATAATAGCATGCTATGATTATGTTATGCAAAGCAAAGACAAAAATTTTTTGGAAGATAATTATAAAAAAATTCTAAAAGCAATGGTATGGATATCAAAGCAGGACAAAGATAATAATTATCTTATAGATGAAGGCTTTGGTGCTAACTGGGCAGAATCTGCCCTGAAACAGGGAGAGGTAATGTTTACAAACACCTGCTATTTCAAGGCCTTGGTAGACTTTAGCAAAATGGCAGCAATGCTCAAAAAAATGGATGATGCCAAAGGGTACTCAAAGATGGCTGAAAAGGTTAAGAAAAGCATTAACAAAGAGTTCTGGAACGGGAATTATTATATAGACTGGATTGACCGCAAAAAACAAGATTACTTTTCATCAACAGGCAATGTTCTGGCAATTGTGTGGGATATTGCAGACAGAAAAAAGGGAAAGAAAATACAAAAGTTCATAATTAAAAACAAGCTTGATATTGTTCCTATGGTAACGAACTATCCATCATATCCTTGGTATAAGTCATCTATTTTTAATATTCTTGGAGGACTCTTAAAATATCATAATGGCTATTCATGGCCATGGATTGGCTGCTTTGACGCTATTGCGAAGAATAAGCTTGGAATGAAAAAAGAATCAGAAGAAGTTCTTAAGAGAATTGCGAAGCTAATCTGCAAACACAGCACAACCTCTGAAATCTACAACAGCGAGGGAAAAAGAATAAAAACATGGATTTACCAGAGTGAGAACAGGTTTAGCTGGACAGCAGGATTATTTATCCTGGCTGTAAATGAGATTATCAAACCAAAAAAATAATTTCTACTTCTATTAAAATCAAAACATTTATATATAAGTATAATTATAAGTATAATAAGATTAATTAAAATAAGTAAAAAAATAAGTATAAAATGCACGAGATAAGAAGAAAGCTTTACAAGCGCGGCTCAAGTTATGAGACAACTATACCTATGCCGCTGCTCTTTGCACTTGATAAAAATAAAAAATATGATGTTATTTTCCAGTTTGAGCCTAAACAAAATGTCTGGATTATAAATTTTGAAGAAACAAAGAAGAGGTAATCATGGAGAAAAAACTGAAGGAGATAGTTGACAACTTAGAGCATGAGGATTTAATAAAACTGCAAAAAGACATTGAGGAAGAAGGGGGAATGCATGTAAAAAAGCTTGTTAGTGAGAAAATACAGCAGCTTGAAGATAATGAAAAAGCAATATGCGCTGTATGCGGAAAGCCAATAAACCCCTATTACACAGAGCATTACAAACTGATATTTGGCCCAAGGGATTTCAGGAAAAAAGCATCTTTTTGCGCTCTTGACTGTATGGAGTATTTCTTGAAAAACTTAAGGGACTCAAAAACAATAAAAGAGTAACTCGCGCATATAAAAATTTAAAAACAAACCCAAATTCACTTTTGAACATGGCAGAATATTTGTATGACACAAAAATCCCAAAAGAAAGAATTGCTGTGCTTATAGGAAAGGATGGCATCACCAAGAAACATATAGAGTCAGCCACCAAGATAAAGATAAAGATAGATTCAAAAGAGGGAGATGTTTTTTTAGAAGGGGAAGATGCATTAGGGCTTTACAGTGCAAGAGAGGTTGTAAAGGCAATCGGGAGAGGATTTAACCCTGAGATAGCATTGCTTTTGTTAAAACAAGATTACATGTTTGAAATGATTAACACGCTGGATTTTGTTAAATCAAAGAACCATATGATAAGGCTGAAGGGAAGGGTTATTGGAGCAGAAGGGCAATCAAGAAAAACAATAGAGAGCCTTACAGAAACATATATTTCAGTTTATGGCAAGACAATTGGAATAATCGGCTTTTCAGAGAATGTTGCTACTGCAAAAAAGGCTGTTGAGTCATTGTTAAGTGGAAGCCCCCATTCCAGTGTTTACAAATGGCTGGAAAAAAGAAGAAGCGATATGAAAAGAAAAGATTTAGAATTAAGATGATAAAACAAACAGAGCTTAGTGAATTAACAGAAATAAATCCAGAGCTTGTTGAAACGCCAAAGACAAAAGCGCATGAAATGGCAAAAAAGCAGAGAGAAATATCTGTTGCCGAGTTTTTTAGCCGTAACAGGCATCTTCTTGGCTTTGACAACAAGAGAAAAGCATTATTGACAACAATAAAAGAAGCTGTTGACAATTCTCTTGATGCCTGCGAGGAAGCAAGAATTTTGCCTGAGATTAATGTACAAGCCATAGATATGGGAAATGACCGCTTTAGGGTAATTGTTGAAGATAATGGACCCGGAATAATAAAAGCACAGATTCCAAAAATATTTGCAAAATTACTTTACGGAAGCAAGTTCTTTAAGCTAAGCCAGAGCAGGGGCCAGCAGGGCATTGGAATATCAGCATCTGTTATGTATGGCCAGCTGACAACAGGGCGCCCGGCAAAAATAACATCAAAAATCTCTCCTAATGAGCCAGCGCATTATTATGAGCTGCATATAGACACGCACAAAAATAAGCCCCAGATTTTAAAGGAGGAGATTGTTGAATGGAGCAAAGATCATGGAACAAAAGTTGAGATTGATATTGAGGCATCTTATCTTAAAGGTAGCCAGGGTGTTGATGAATACATAAAGCAGACAGCAATAATAAATCCCCATGTTACAATAATTTACACGAATCCAAAAGCAGAGCAGATTATATTTGCAAGAGCAACAGATAATCTTCCAAAAGAGTCAAAGGAAATAAAACCACATCCATATGGTATTGAGATTGGCAGGATGATAAAAATGCTCAAGCTGACTGAATCAAGAACCTTGCAAAGCTTCCTTACAAATGAATTCTCAAGGGTTGGCTCTGGAACTGCAAAACAAATCTGCGAAAACGCTGCATTACTGCCTAACACAACTCCAGGCAAGCTCTCAATGGAAATGACAGAAAAACTTGTTGAGGGAATAAAAAAAACAAAAATAATCTCTCCGCCAACAGACTGCATTTCCCCGATTGGCCAAGAATTAGTTGAAAAGGGGCTAAGAAAAGAAATAAATGCAGAGTTTTACTGCTCTGTCACAAGACAGCCAAGTGTCTACAGCGGAAATCCATTTGTTATTGAAGTAGGAATTGCCTATGGCGGTGACCAGGCTGCAGACAAGCCTGCAAATTTGCTTAGGTTTGCAAACAGGGTTCCTTTATTGTATCAGCAGGGAGCTTGTGCAATGTTTAAGTCTGTTGCATCAACAGCATGGAGAAACTATGGCTTACAGCAAAGCAACGGATCTTTGCCTATTGGGCCATTGACTATACTTGTTCATATTGCTTCTGTCTGGGTTCCATTCACATCAGAAAGCAAGGAGGCAATTGCGCATTATCCTGAAATAATCAAAGAAATAAAGCTTGCAATGCAGGAGGCTGGAAGAAAACTTGGTTCTTATGTAAACAAGAAAAAAAAGGTTGGTTTTGAACTAAAGAAAAGAGGTTATATTGAAAAGTACATCTCCCATGTGGGAGAGGCATTAAAAGAACTTATTGGCTTAAAAGATGATGAAGAGAAGAAAGTTGAGGTATTGCTAAAAGAGATTTTAGAAAAGCACAGGGGAAAGGTTGAGTCAATGGAATTTGATAAAGAAAAAAACTCAGACTTTGATGAAGAGCTTGCATTAAATCGCGAGGAAGAAGGTGAGTATAGTGAATAATAATGTTTCTTCAAAAATAAAAGAGCTTGCTTCTGAAATTTATAAAAAGATTTTAAGCAAAAAGCAGCCAGACCTAACAGTGCCATTGCGTTCATTAAGCAATGTTGAATACAATGATAATGAAGGTTATTTCAAGCTTCTCGGAAAGACAAAAACAAGGACATTAACAGCTTCTACAATAAAAACATTTGCGCAAACACTAAGGATGATGATCCTATCAAAACAACTGGTTGAAAGTGATGACCTTGCAACAAAAAGAGAAATATATTACGTAAGCAAGAACTGGGGCGATGCCCGCTTTAAGGAGCAGCCGGAATCAGACACTGTCATGGATGATGTTGAGGCAATGATGATGGTAAACAGGGAAGCTCTTGGTTTTATTCCTGAGGAAAAAGGCGGGGCTGTTTCTGGAAAGCTTATTGTTGTTGACCAGGATCCAGATACAAAAAAAGAAATTAAAATTGACTGTACAAAAATGGGCTCTGGATCATATGCAATACCAAACTCTGTAGAAAATTTAGGGTTTGAGACAAATGCTGATTTTATACTTGCAATTGAGACAGCAGGTATGCACCAGAGATTAGTAAAACACCAATATTGGAAAAAGGCAAACTGCATTTTAATCAGCATGGGAGGTGTTCCGACAAGGGCATGCAGGCGCTTTATAAGAAGATTAAGCGATGAAAAGAAATTGCCTGTTTATGTGTTTACTGACTGTGATTTTTATGGCTTTATGAACATTTACAGAACACTGAAAGTAGGGAGTGGAAATGCTGCCCACATCAATAAATATTTCTGTGTTCCAAATGCTCAGTTTATTGGCCTAACTCCGCAGGATATAATAGATTATAAACTGCCGACACATCCTTTGAAAGAGGTTGATGTAAAAAGAGGCAAAGACGCACTTAAGAATGATCCTTTTGTTCATCATTATAAGGAATGGCAAAAGGCCATAAAGCAGTTAAATGACATGAAAGTCAGGGCAGAGCAGCAGGCTTTGGCAGTGGGCGGCCTTAACTTTGTCATGGAAAAATACCTCCCAGATAAACTAAAGAACCATAAGACATGGCTGCCTTAATAATTGTCTGAAATATATAATCTGCTAAAGCAGGATTTCTGTATGTGCACAATTAACCGAAAGATTTATATATTATGTGCCCTTACAACAATATATGGCTTACATAGAAACTATAAAACGGAATAATAAAGTGTATTACTACCTTACTAAAAATATAAGGCTTGGCTTAAACAAATGGAAAAAAATCAGAATTTTCCTGGGGGATAAAAAACCCTCAAAAGAAAAACTCAAAAAACACACTCAGGAGATGGAAGATAAGGCAAAACCATTCTTAAAATTATCAAATTATGCTTATTTCTCAAAGCATGACGCAGAAACTTTACAGGATTTAAAAGAAAGCTATAATGCATGGCTTAAACACGTTCCTAAAAGCGTAAAAGAAAAGATGGATGATGATTTTTTAATACGCTTTACTTACCATACAAATGCAATTGAAGGCAATCGGCTGACTTTAAGGCAGACAGCCCTTATTTTGAAAGATAAAGTGATTCCATCTGGAGCAAGGGCAGAAGATTATAATGAAGCAATAAATGGGAAAGAATGCCTGGATTATATCAAAAATTACAAGGGAGAATTAAATACAGGATTTCTTGAAAAAGTCAATGGAATTCTCACAAAAAACACAGGCGTAGTTTACGGTGGAAGAATACGATTTTTTGATGTGCAAATACAGGGCTCAACACATGTTCCGCCACCATATACTGAAGTCAAAAAACACATGCTTAATTTCTTTAAATGGTACAGTGCAAATAAAAATAAATTGCACCCTTTTGAATTAGCTGCTTTAATACATGCAAAATTAGCATGGATTCACCCATTTGAAGATGGAAATGGCAGGACTGCAAGAGCAATTATGAACTTCATTCTAATGAAAAAAGGTTTCCCTATGTTTTTTATTCCATTCGAGAAAAGAGAAGAATATTATCAATCATTGGATATTGCTGATAAAGGAAATTACAAGGAGTACATTTCCAGAATGCTGAGATTAATTATTGACCAAATAAGAAGTTATGGGCACAGTAAAAAAGAATAATTCCTTAGATTGTGCACATACAATAAAACCATAACTTCTAGACTCTTGTTATGGGTATATTACACTAAAGATTTCCAATTCTCTTTATAATACTGAAACTTTTTGTTGAATTCGTCTTTAGAAGTGAGTTCTACATTCAAGGATTTGAGTTTTTTCTTAAGTAACTTAGACTCTTGTTCTTTGGTTTCTTCAGAACACATTTTCTCAAGTTCTATAATATAGCCATATCCTTTAGTGGAATCCAAACAAACAGTGATATCCTCCCATTTAAACTCAAATCTTTTTCTAAACCATTTTATTTCAATATTATAACCTAAGGCAAGAAATAATTTTTCCAAATTCTCAAATTCGTTTCTATCAAACTTAATTTCAATTTCTTCTCTATGGTCATCGTGAATTTTTCCCTTTTTCATCCAAATCTTGGAAAAAAAGTTATTTCTTTGTATTCTTAAATCTTCATCACAATCAAAATAAAAAGTTTCTTGATAATCTTCTTTGCTTAATTGAGCATTCTGCTTAAAGAAATTTAATAATTCTTCAAATTGTTCTTTTGAAATAAAGCTTCTAACTTCTGTTTCAATATTCATACTATCAAAGAAGGTTTGATTATTAATAAAACTTTAGATTTTTGAGTGCCTTTTGTTCTTTAACAGTATTATAGTACTTAAATATTATTTCTTTTTTTGAATTTTGTTGTCAAAGTATGAAGCAACAAGTGCTGCAACTGTGAACAGTACTGCAAACTCACAGTAAACAGAAGGAAAAATAACCTTAAACGCAGGAAAAATAATAAAAATAACCACTGCCGGAAGAAGTGTTATTAGAGCAGCTGCAAAAATTATAGCATATGATTTTCTTTTTAACTGGTCTTTTTCATTGTTAAAGCTCTTCAGTAAAAAATAGCAAAAAAGTAATATAAATCCAAAATAATAGAGCCCATAAATATATGAAAATAATGGGTTAAACAGGTCTTTAATAACTATTACAAAAAAAGTTGTGCATGTGCTTTCAATAATAAAGCCTGGCTTGAAAAGAGCCATTAAAGAGAAGATTACAGGTATCATATAAAGAGTTATGTAATTGCACTTTCTGTTGGTCAATTTCATAACAAAATGCAGACCAACTGCAGGAAGGAAGGAATAAGTAACAAAACCCATTCTAGCCCAAAAAAAAGGATAATTGCTTGTGCACAGCATAAATTCTGTAAACTGGTAAAAACCTAAAATATAGATTAATAATGGGAAGAACCTGTTGATTAAGGATTTTCTGCAAAACA
>CAYWLA010000036.1:0-10223 GCA_964458955.1 uncultured Methanosarcinales archaeon | reverse complement strand
ATATGGAGAAAAAACCAAAGAAAGCCCTTTACTGGGCCCCAAGAATACTTGCAATCTTATTTACAGTATTTGTCAGCCTTTTTGCATTGGATGTTTTTATTGAAGGCTATGGCTTCTGGGAAACAATAGTTGCTTTATTTATGCACCTTATTCCAACTTATTTACTGATAATAGCCCTTTTGGTTGCATGGAAACATGAACATATTGGCGGGACCATCTTCATAATCTTAGGCATATCATATATAATCATGGCATGGTCTAATCTTACCTTTATAATCTTCTTAATTTTGCCAGGGCCTTTATTCCTGATAGGGGTACTGTTCCTGTTAAACAAATATTTTAGAAAATAACTAAAAAAATTTATATACTAGCTAAAAAAACAAACAAATATGAAAGCTTTAGTTGTATTTTACTCAATGACCGGAATGACAAAAGAAATTGCAGTCCACATTTCAAAGGAACTTGATTGCGACATTGAGCAAATCTTTGATGTAAAAACAAGAAAAGGAATTCTTGGTTTTATTAAATCAGGTTTTGAATCAGTTTTCAGGATAATGCCAAAAATAAAGGAGGTAGAGGTAAATCCTGAAAAGTATGATCTTGTCATAATAGGAACTCCAATATGGGCAGGAAACATGGCAAGCCCTGCAAGGACATACCTCTTTCAAAATAATGAAAAGCTTAATAGTGTTGCGTTCTTCTGCACAATGCAGAGCAACGATTACAAAAAAACATTCCTTGAGATGGAAAAGGTTTCTGAATCTGAGCCATTGGCCTGCCTTGCCCTGACTGATAGTGAAATAAAACAAGAAAAGCACATAAAGAAGATTAAGGAATTTGTCAGAAAAATAAAAGCTTCAGGAAAGAGATAGAAGCTTATTAATCTCAGATTCTGACAGCCCGTTATCCTCATATAATGGAAGGCCTAGTTTTTCACGGTATTTATACAGCTCTAGCAAGTGCTTTCCATACCCCCTTAAAACTATCACAAGGTCAGCATCCTTTTCGTCAACTATTCTGTACCTGTCTGAAAATTTGTATAAAAAGCCTTCAAAGCAGGAAGAGAAAAATCCTTTCTTTAGCTCTCTGATTATATGTGCCATCTCATGCGCCAAGCCAGCTTCAATTGCCTGAAGAGGGGCATTTTTCATCAGCTCATTGATCTTTATGAAATACTTTTTCTTTCCAGGCCTTTCATATTCGAAAAGTCCGTCTTTGAAGCTCTTTTTGTATGCTACTGATACTTTTTCATTCTTCAGTTCAGGAAAGGATTCTTCAATTAATTTGTTTTTTATCTCTGTAAGGTTGTGCATGGCGAAGCAGGTGATAAGAACTTATTTTTAAATCTTCCCATATTCAGCAAGAAAATCAGCTTGCACTTTCCTCAAGTGCATTTATTGCTGGCAATTTTTTTCCGCTTAAGAACTGTAAAAAAGCTCCTCCCCCGGTTGATATATAGGTTATCTCACTTTCCAGGCCAAGCTGCTTTATTGCAACAGCAGAATCTCCCCCGCCAATAATGACTTTTGCTTTTAAGCCTGATAAAAACAATGCAATCTCATTTGTCCCTTCTGAGAACTTTTCAAACTCAAATGCGCCAATAGGTCCGCTCCATACAACTGTCTTTGCACCCTTCAGTGTTTTTTTGTATAGTGCGATTGTGTCAGGGCCTATATCCCCAATCATGCAGTCATCTGTTATTTTATTTATTTTTACAACTCTTGAATTTTCTCCCCTTTCAAGGGATTTAGCAACAAATAAATCAATAGGCAGGATTATTTTCCCGCCAGATTGCAACAAAAGTGATTTTGCATCGTTCACTGATTCAGGATCAAATTTTGATTTTCCTATATTTGCGCCCATTGCTTTAAGAAAAGTGTTTGCTAAAACTCCCCCAATTATTATTTTATCCACAAACCTCAAAAGATTTCTTATTACCTCTATCTTATCCGGCTTTGCACCGCCAATTATTGCAATAAATGGCTTTTCAGGATTTTTCATAACAAATGATAAAGCTTTAACTTCTTTTTCAAGCAGCAGTCCAGCGCAGCTTGGCAGAAATTTTGTTATTGTTGTCATAGAAGCATGATTCCGGTGGGAGTTTGAAAATGCATCATTAACATAAACATCTGCTAAGCTTGCAAGCTTTTTTGCAAATTTTTCATCATTATTCTCCTCTTCAGCATGAAATCTAAGGTTTTCCAATAGAATAATTTCCTTGCTTTTCATTTTATTTATTTTTTCTCTTACTTCTTGACCAATGCAGTCATCCAGCTTTATTACCTTTTTATCTAACAATTCACTAAGCTTTTTAGCAACTTTATCCATTTTTAATTTCTCAATAACCTGGCCTTCCGGCCTTCCAAGATGACTCATAAGTATAATCTTAGCATTCTTTTCCAGAAGGAAATTTATTGTTGGTATAACAGCTGTTATTCTCTCATCTTCAGTTATATCTCCATCATTCATGGGAACATTAAAATCAACCCTTACCAAAACCTTTTTGTTTTCTACATCCATGTTTTTTATTGTTGGAATCATTTTAACACCTTTTTAGCAAGGTTCTTAAGGTTAATTATAAATCTTACGAATTTTGATGGGCCTATTTCTATTGCGCTTTCAGGGCACATTTCATGGCAGCAGTAGCACATTATACACTTGTTTTTATTGATTTTTATCTCTCCATTAACAAATCTTATTGCGTTTGCAGGGCATGATTTCATGCATGCAAGACATTTCCTGCATTTTTTATAGTTTATTTTTATCTTTGGATTGATAATAATATAAAATATCTTCATCAAAAACTCGAGCCTTCCCCTGAATGTTTTTATTGGCTTTTCATAATTTACTCTTATGTT
This sequence comes from uncultured Methanosarcinales archaeon, assembly GCA_964458955.1. Classification (GTDB taxonomy): domain Archaea; phylum Nanobdellota; class Nanobdellia; order Woesearchaeales; family CG1-02-33-12; genus CG1-02-33-12. The sequence goes on along the minus strand of CAYWLA010000036.1, from coordinate 7,365 downwards.
TTTTTCTCCTCTGATTTCAATCTCTGGCTTAAGATTTCTTCTTATTAAAGCAGTGTTTGTCTGTATGTCATCTCCGCTAAATCCAATTATCTTTTCAGCGATAAAATCAAGCGCAATTCCGCTTCTGCTTGCAATTATAACTCCTGTCTTTTTTATTTTTCCTGCAGAAGGACCGTTGCCTTCCATTCCGATAATGCCATCCATTATATTCAAATCCGGCTTTCTTGCAAGATAAATGTCAATTAAAAGATCAGAAAATCTCTTTTGATTTCCGCAGGTTTTGTGATAATAAGCTTTTTTGCCTCCTGCAATTATCCCAAACATGTTTTTAACAGCTCCTGTATAACCAACTAGAGTATGTGTCTTTAGTTTAGGAAGGTTTATTATGAACTCGGCATCTAAGACTAGCTTTGGAACATAAATTCTTTTCAAAATCTTTCCATTTATTTTTTTAAGAATTATTTCTGACTTGTCGAAGTTTATAAGCTTGGCATTATATTCCTCAGCAACCTTTTTGATGCCGCTTTTTTCAAGGGCATAATCAGTCCCGCCTGAAACCATAAAACCAGCAGATTCACCTATTGAGATATGGCATTTCTTTTCTTTTAGTATTCTGCATACTGCGCTTATTATGGCAGGATGGGTTGTCACAGCTTGCTTAGGTTCTTTTCCCATAAGCGCATTCGGCTTTATAAGAACATTAGTGCCTTGCTTCACCTTAAAGCCAATTAAGTCAAGGGCTTTCCTTACCTTCTCAAGTACAAGCTCTTCATCATAAGATTTGCATTTGACAACTGAAACCTTTTCTATCATGATGCTTGTTGCTTTTGCTTATTATAAAAAGGTTTGTTTTTAAATTTTAAAAAAAGAATTAAACCATCATTTCAATGAAATCAACCATCCTGCATGAATATCCCCATTCATTGTCATACCATGCAACAACCTTTACTAGCTTTCCAGAGGTTTTTGTTAACTCTGCGTCAAAAATTGCAGAATGAGGGTTTCCAACAACATCTATTGAAACAATTGGCTCTTCTGTGTATTGCAAAATCCCTTTTAAGCTCTTTTCTGAAGCAGACTTGAAAATTTTGTTTATTTCCTCAGCAGTTGCCTCTTTTTTCAGGACAGCAACAAAGTCTGTTATTGATCCGTCTGCAACAGGAACCCTCATTGCCATTCCATCTAGTTTTCCTTTCAGCTCTGGTATTGTAAGTGTTACTGCTTTTGCAGCACCTGTTGTTGTTGGTATTATTGAAAGATTGGCAGCCCTTGCCCTTCTTAAATCCTTATGGGGCAGGTCAAGTATTTTTTGGTCATTCGTATAGGCGTGCACTGTTGTCATAAAACCCTTTTCAATGCCAAAATTATCATTAAGGACTTTTACAACAGGCGCAAGGCAGTTTGTTGTGCATGAAGCTAATGAAATGATATTATCTTTTTTCCTGTCATAGTCTTTATCATTCACTCCGATTACAATTGTTTTTATAGGATTGTCTCCTTTTGCTGGAGCAGATATCAGAACTTTTTTTGCACCTGCTTTCAAATGCTTTTCAGCTCCTTCTTTTGTTATGAAAATTCCAGTGCTTTCAACAACAACATCTATTTTCAATTTTTTCCATGGCAGATTTTCAGGTTCCTTCTCTGAAAAAATTTTGATTTCTTTTCCATTAACTACAATAGAATTGCCTTTTGCCTTAATGTCTGCATCAAGAATTCCATGAACAGAATCATATTTCAGTAGATGGGCAAGAGTCTTTGCATCTGTTAAGTCATTTACAGCAACAAACTCAATGCCCTTTCTTTTCATTCCGGCCCTGAAAACAAGTCTTCCTATCCTTCCAAAACCATTAATTGCAACTCTTATCATAAAATCACCTCTGATAGCTGATATTAATCATTACTTCTTTTTATATATTTTGGGTTTTTTATATTAATTCCACAATCTTTTTATAAGACTTGTTAATTCTTAAAGTTTATGGCATATGAATTAATAATAACTGAAAAGCCAAAGGCAGCAGAAAAGATAGCAAGTGCTCTCGCCGATGGAAAGATGATTAAGGAGACATACAAAAAGGTTTCATACTATAAAATAACCCGCGGCAAGAAAGATATTGTTGTTTGCTGTGCAGTAGGGCATTTATTTGGATTAGCTGAAAAAGACAAAAAAGGATGGATTTATCCTGTTTTTGATATTGAATGGGTTCCTGCATTTGAACAGAATAACGGTGCAAAATTTACAAAGAACTATATTGATGCAATAAAAAAAGCAAGCAAAGATGCTAATTCTTTTACTATTGCATGTGACTATGATGTTGAGGGTGAATTAATTGGATTTAATGTTTTAAGATTTATATGCAAGCAGAAAGATGCGCAAAGAATGAAGTTCTCAACCCTGACAAAACAGGATTTAATAAATGCTTATGAAAAAAAATCAAAAACAATTGATCATGGGCTTGCAAGCGCAGGAGAAACAAGGCATGAGCTTGATTGGTATTATGGCATTAACCTTTCAAGAGCACTTACATCAGCTATAAAGTCAGCAGGATTTTTTAAAGTTCTTAGTTCCGGCCGTGTCCAGGGACCTGCATTGAAAATAATAGTTGACAGGGACAGGGAAATAAAGGCTTTCAAGCCAGTTCCTTTCTGGCAGATAGAATTAATAGGCGATGTAGAGAAAGAAAAGATAACAGCATTGCATGAAAAAGACAAGTTTTGGGATAAAAAGGAAGCAGACAAGGTAATGAAAAATGTTAAGGGGCAAAAGCTTGCAAAAATAAAGGAAGTTAAAAAGATAAAATTCCAGCAGGCTCCTCCAGTTCCATTTGATTTGACAACAATGCAGATAGAGGCTTACAGGGCATTGAGGATTTCCCCAAAAGACGCTCTTGCTATTGCCCAGGAGCTTTATACTTCTGGTTTTATTTCATATCCAAGAACATCAAGCCAGAAGCTGCCAAAAGAGATTGGATACAAAAAAATTTTAGAACAATTATCAAAACAAAAAAATTATTTAAGTTTATGCAAAGAATTATTGAAAAAAGGGCTTGTGCCAAGTGAGGGAAAAAATACTGACCCGGCGCATCCTGCAATTTATCCGACAGGAATTTCCCCAAAAGGGCTTGAAGACCAGGAATCAAAGCTTTATGATTTAATTGTGAAAAGATTCATGTCTGTTTTTGCAGGACCGGCAACAAAAGAGACAGTGACCATAAAAATTGACTGCAGCAAAGAAATATTTATCGCAAAGGGAACAACAACTGTTGAAAAAGGGTGGCATATCTTTTATGAGCCATATGTTGCAGGAAAGGAAGAGGAGCTTCCGCTTGTCAGAGAAAATGAGAAAGTTGATGTAAAAGAAATAAATTTTTATGACAAAGAAACACAGCCTCCAAAGCATTATACTCCTGCCTCTATAATAAAAGAGATTACAAAAAGAAACCTTGGAACAAAAGCAACTCGTGCTCAAATAGTAGATACTTTATTCCAAAGAGGATATGTAACAGGAAAATCAATAGAGGCAACTGACCTGGGAATAAGCACTATAAAGACCCTTGAAAAATTCTGCCCAAAAATTTTAGATGAAGAGCTTACAAGACACTTTGAAGTAGAAATGAATGAAATAGAAGAAGGAAAGAAAAAGCCGAAAGAAATCCTTGATGAGGCAAAACAGGGATTAAAGGAAATTCTTTCTGATTTTAAGAAAAAAGAAAAAGACATAGGTGAAGGCTTAAAGGAAGCAACAATTGAAACAAAAAACAAGGAAAGCTTTATTGGAAAGTGCCCCATATGTAAGGAAGGAAATTTAAGGATTATTTTTTCAAAAAAATCAAAAAAGCGATTTATTGCGTGCGATGCATATCCAAAATGCAAGACAACATTCAGCCTGCCGCAAAAAGGGCTTGTAAAATCAGCTGAAAAACAATGCCCTGAATGTGGATATCCAATTATTATGGTCATCACAAAAGGAAGAAGGCCATGGATTTTCTGCATAAACCCTAACTGCAAAGGCAAGCAAACAGAATCAAAAGATATTTAATTACTAATTTATTCTTTATTATCATAATGATATTAAAATCAAAATGGGCATTTTTATTAATATTTCTTTTTCTAATTCCTGTTTGTTTTGCAAGTGTTGGCCACATGCCTTTACTTGCTGTAAGCCAGACAGAAGATGGCTATGAAGGCTCTTCTGCCCATCTCTATCTTGAGACAAAGCAAGGAACTGGGCGCGTGTTTATTGAAACATATCCATTGACAAAACTTGACACTCAGATATCAACAAGGTTTGCAAGGGAAATAGCATGCAAATATGCTGATGCTAATTGTGATAATTATGATTTCTTTTATACAATAAGAGCAGATTCATCCATCATAGGCGGCCCAAGCGCTGGTGCTGCAATATCTGTACTAACAATTGCAATGCTTGAAAACATAAACTTAGATGAAGACATAACAATAACAGGAACAATAAATTCTGGTGGAATCATTGGGCCTGTTGGAGGCCTTAAGGAAAAGATAGATGCTGCCTCAGAAATAGAAATAAAAAAAGTTCTAATACCTGCAGGCACGAGATTTTCAAAGGAAGAGGATAACAAAACAATTGACTTGGTTGAATATGGGGATGAAAAAAATATAAAAGTTGTTGAGGTTTCTGACCTTGATGATGTTTTATATGAATTTACAGGCAAGAAAAAAGAAATAAGAAATGAGAGCCTTGAAATCAGTGATGAATATTCAGGCATTATGAGAATTCTTGCAGAAAGATTATGCAATAAAAGTTATGCATTAAAAGAAGAATTTGAAAAATTAAAAATAGGTGAGTTGGATGAAAACCTTATTAAAATAGAAGAAAATGCAAAAAACCTGACTGAAAAAGGAGAAGCTGCTTTTAATAAAAACACCCTCTATTCTGCTGCAAGCTTCTGCTTTGGCGCAAATACAAAATACAAACAGCTTATATTCTTAGTGCAGGGTATGAAGAAAAAAGATGTAGCAGATAAAATAAAACTAACACGTGATGAAATAAAAGATTTTGATTCAGGGCTGCCATTTAAGTATGAAACAATAACTGACCTGCAGACATATGCTATAGTGAAGGAAAGGCTCATAGAATCAGAGGATTACCTTGAGCTAAGTGAGGAGCAGCTTGGCAAAGGCGAAATGAATGAGAGCATTAGCTCTTTAGCATACTCTATTGAAAGGTTTTACAGCGCAAAGGCATGGAGTGAATTCTTTAATAACAAAGGAAAAAAATTTGATTTTAATAAAGAGGTTTTAATGAGCTCTTGCATAACAAAGATATTAGAGGCAGAGGAGCGCTATCAGTATGTAATGCTGTTTTTTCCAGATGTTCTTGCTGATACAAAAAAAGAGATAAACCTTGCTTATTCTGATATGGAAAATGAGGATTATGATCTCTGCCTGTTTAAAGCAAGCAAGGCAAAAGCAGAGTCAGACATTATACTTTCCACATTAGGTGTTGAGGAAGAGCATGTTGACGGCCTGCTGGATAAGAAACTGGAAATTGTAGGAAGAAATATTGCTGAGACAAGCAAAAGAGGGCTGTTTCCAATAATTGGTTATTCTTATTATGAATATGCAAAAAGCCTTAAAGATGATGATAAATATTCTGCTTTGTTGTATGCAGAGTATGCACTTGAATTAAGCAATCTTGATATATACTTTGATAATAATAAAAAAACACTTATGCCTTATGTTGACAAAAGCTTTCTTTCAGCACTTATATTAGGAATTTTAATTGGGCTTTTGTTGTTCAGAAGAAAAAAGGAGCAAGGATTGTTTATCAAGATCAATAGGTAATTTTTATTTTAAAGATTATAGAAGTTTAATAAGATTTGTCATGATGCTTTACATAATGAACAGTTATCAAATCTTCCTTTACATCAAAGATAATAATGAATGGATCAAGATGTGCTCTTCTATTGCCCTTTAATACATTCCTTAAAGGTTTATAATGCTCTGGATTTTGCCTTATTTCTTTTAGTTTCTTTGTTAATCTATTGAACAGGTTTTTGTCTTTTCTCTTTAGTTTCTTTAACTGCTTCTCAAAAAATGGAGTAAATTTTATTTTGTATTCCATTCTTATAAATCCTTAAAGCATTTATCCATCTCTTTATCAGATTTCAAAACCTTTCCCTTTCCAGCCCTTGCCTCTTTCATACTTTGCTTTACCCCAGAAATTAGTTTTTTATCACTATAAATAAATCTTTCATCAAAATCTTGAGTTAGCTGCCTTAATTCCTTAAGCTCTTCCCTGATTCCTGTTCTAACTAAGTCGCTAAAATTAGAAAACAAACCGCTATTAACTAGATGCATGCTTTCATTATATAGATTCTTTGGTAGAGATATTGTTATTTTTTTAAATTCCATTTATACCACCTTAATACCACTTAGAGAGGTATTAATATATAAATCTTTGGATTTCTCAATCTATTATTCTTGTTAATAACAAGTTGCTTAGAATTAGTGATTATGAAACCTGGGAATGAAGCCGAAGCCTCAGTCCCAGGAAAAAGAGGTGATTATAAACCTGAGATAAGGGCAAGCCCATATCCCAGGAAAAAGAGGTGATAGTTGAAAATAAAGAATATACAAACACCCCCAAACCTGCTTCTAACTACTGTATAATGTAACTACTATATAAAGCTTTCGGTTTTTAAGGATTCTTGAGTAGTAACACAATTAAAAACCATGTTTATAGACGGGAAAAATCGAAATCAATAACTTTTTAAATGCCTTAAATACCTTAAAAACCATGTTATGCCAGAAATGCAAAAAAGCAAGAGCAGAAGTAAAGCTTCCTTATCTCGGATTAGGGTTATGCAAAGGATGCTTCTGCAAGCTTATTGAAAAAAGAGTCAAAAAAGAGATAAGGTCAAAAAAGCTTATTAACGAGAAGGAAAAGATTCTTTTACTGGACAATAACAGTAAGGAAGCAAAAATCTCAGAGCATATAATAAGAGTTGCATACAATAATAGGGTTGATTTGCTGAAAGTTAAGGTTAATGCACTTAAGATTGGTTTTTTAAGCAAAGAAGTAAAAAAAGCCATAGAAAAGAACAAGATAAAACAGGTTATAATTCCATGGAATTTGGATGATGAAATAATTTATTTCACTGAAAACATGTTTAACAAAGAAGACTTTAAGTTTTTAGACCATTTCATTCAAAACAAAATCCTTTTCATAAAACTTCTGAGAAATGTGCTTGAGAGCGAATGCTTTTTGTTTGCAAAGTGCAGGAAGTTTAAATTCAAAGACAAGCCGGAAAAAGACAGACAAAAAAAAGCCATAAAAAGCATGCTGGATAAAATAGACAAAAAGCATTCTGAAACAAAGTTTTCTTT
>CAYWLA010000035.1:0-10436 GCA_964458955.1 uncultured Methanosarcinales archaeon | reverse complement strand
TGGCCAAGATGTTTGATTCTGTCTGGAAAGACCTAAAACCAGTCAAAAGCTAATTATTTTTTTAATTAATATACAAATTAATATTTCTAAATTAGACAAATAAATACCATAAAAGCCTTTATATATTGCAAAAAAAATGCTTTTAATATGCGGGGTTTTCATGGATAAAGTATGCTATGTATTTCCTGGCCAAGGATCTCAATTTATTGGCATGGGAAAAGATTTATATGACAAATATGAATCTGCTAGGAAAATCTTTGATATTAGTAATGAAATTTTAGGATTTGATATTACTAAATTAATGTTTGATGGTCCAGAAGAAGACTTAGGAAAAACAATTAATTGCCAGCCGGCCATGTTATTAACTAGTTTTGCCTATTTTAAGGTATTAACAACTGAAAATAAAAAAATTCCCTGTTCATTAACACTTGGCCATTCTATTGGAGAATATCCTGCTTTGGTTGCATCAGAGGCCCTATCATTAGAAGATGCATTAAAATTAGTTAAGATAAGGGCAGAATCAATGACTGAATGTATACCTGATGAAACAGTAAAAAAAGGTACATCTCATATGGCTGCTGTTTTAACTGGTAAGTTAAATCCAAACAATTTGATTAATAAATATGGTAAAAAATGTTCAACAATTGAGTTAATTAATGAAGCTTGTGAAGAATGTTCATTATATGAGGGAATTAATAAGGGTATTGTAGGGATTGCAAATATAAATTCTGCAGACCAAACAGTAATATCTGGGAATAATAATGCCTTAATAAGAGCAGTTGAATATCTTAAAAATAGGAATATTAAGAAAATAATTTACCTCCCAGTTGAAGGGCCTTTTCATTCAAAACTTATGAGGCCTGCTGCTGAAGTCATGAAAGAAGCATTGGATGATAAGAATATTACAATTAACAAACCCAAAACACCATATATAACAAATGGTAAGTTTATATTTGAACCAGATAAAATCAAAGAATCATTGGTTGAACAAATCTGCGGAACAGTAAAATGGAAACAATCTTTGGAAAAGGCAATTAAAATGGCAACTAAAAAAAGAGTTAAAATTTTTATAGAATGTGGTCCAGGAGATGTTCAAACTAAATTATTAAAAAGAAATCTTCTTTATAAAGATATTACTATCTTAAATGTTAAAGATTATATAAACTAAATATCCTTTTAAATTTAAACATTCAAAAAATAAATATAAATACATGTTAACAGCAATCGTTTAGTTAATTATATTTTTCCCAAAAAATATAAGATAAACTTATTTTTATATTATTTATGTTATAAAACTATCATTCTAACCCTTATTTTCCTTAATCAAAATCTTTTAATAATCCTTAAGTTAGTCATGAAATAATATATTAATCTAAAAGGGGATTTATGATAGATCATTTAAGGAATTTTAATCAAGCAAGGTTTGATATGATTTCTGGTCCTGTAAAATCAGGTAAAAGTAATAAATTAATCACCATTATAAGAACCTTTATTATGGATAAAAAAAAATTAAATAATGATTTATTAGTTGTTAAACATCCAGAAGATGACAAAAATTCAAGAGGTAGAATATCTTCTTTTAAAAAAATAAGTATTGATGCAATAGAATATAAATCTGCTGATGAAATAGCCAATGAAATAACAGATAAAACAAAATTTGTTGTTATCAGCGGCATACATCTTTATGATAAAAATATTGTTAGTTTATGTGATTCTTTAAGAGAAAGTGGTAGAATAATTATTGCAGGTGGAATAAATTTAAAATCTGACGGAACTCCTTATGGAAGTATGGATCAATTATTAGCAAAAGCTGATAATTATGAAATAATGTCGGCAATTTGTAATTATAAGAATTGTAATAAAAATGCGTACAGAACTCAAAGAATAATAAAAAATAATAAAGAAATTTTCGAACCAAGATGTTTGGTTGATTATGAGTTTGAAGGCAGGCCAGATTACAAACCCCATCTAATAGATCAGGAACCTTCTCTTGAAACAATTGTTGGTCCTATGTTTTCTGGAAAAACAGATTTGCTCCATACTAGATATTACCAAATTACAAATAAAGATGGAATTGCGATATTTAAATGGATGGGGGATAGCAGATATTCAACTAATAAAGTTGTTTCTCATGATAAAGATGATATTCCATCTATAGATATCACCAACACAGATGATATAAGAAATTATCTGGAAAAAAATAAGCAAATAAATTTAATAATGATTGATGAAGTGCAGTTTATAAAAGGGTCATATGAATTAGTTAAGGAATTATTATACAAGGGTTATAAGATAATTTTAACAGGATTAAAAAGGGATTTTAGAGGAGAACCCTTTGGTTATCCTAATAGTGAGATTTCAAAAATATTAACCTTAGCAACCGAAATAACAAATATGTATGCTTCTTGTTATAGATGTGAGCATCCAGCAACAGAATCTCAAAGGTTTATTAGGAAAAATGGAATAATTCAACCAGCAAGCTTTGATGATAAAATTGTGGTGGTGGGTGGTAAAGACTTATATAAAGCAGTATGCAGATTACATCATGAAATAAAAGGTGCACCCCCAAACAGGTATAGTGGCAGGTTTAATAAAATTAAAATTTAGATTTTATTATGTTTTAAGATTAATCATAAAATAAAACCAAAACTTTTAATATTAATTGTAGTTTATTCTTATTAAAATGGATATTACAGCAAAATTAGAGCTTATAAGACAGGTTGGAGAAGAGATTATCACAGAGGAAGAGCTAAAGACCTTATTGGAAACAAAGGAGCATCCCATAGCCTATGACGGCTTTGAGCCATCTGGCCAGATACACATTGCCCAGGGTATTATGAGGGCTGTTAATGTTAATAAAATGATTAAAGCAGGTATTAAATTCAAAATGTATGTAGCAGACTGGCACGGCTGGGCAAATAACAAGCTTGGAGGAGACTTAGAAAAAATACAAACATGCGGGGATTACTTTATTGAATTATGGAAAACATGTGGAATGGATGTTGACAAAGTTGAGTTTATCAGGGCATCAGAGGTTGTTAACAGCATGGAATACTGGAAAAAGGTAATGCAGGTTGCAAGAAATACAACTGTTAAAAGAATAACAAGATGCGGCCAAATAATGGGAAGAAATGATTCAGAAGTCCAGCAGGCATCCCAAATACTATATCCCTGCATGCAGTGTGCCGACATATTTGAGCTTAAGGCAGACATAACAGAGCTTGGCATGGACCAAAGAAAGGTTAATGTTCTTGCAAGGGAAATTGGGCCATCAATTGGTTTTTGGAAGCCTATTGTTGTAAGCCACCATATGTTGATGGGCCTTGGAAAGCCTACAAGCGCAAGCACAGGCGTTGAGCGTGGCATTGAATTAAAAATGTCCAAATCAAAGCCAGATACAGCTATATTTATGACAGATACAGAAGAAGAAATAAAGAGAAAAATAAATAAGGCTTACTGTCCTGAAAAAATTATTGATGAAAATCCCTTGATAGAATATGCAAAATACATAATATTTGAGAAATTTGATGCAATGAAAATTGAGCGGCCCAAAAAGTTTGGTGGAGACCTTGAGCTTAACAGTTATGATGAGCTTGCCAGTGTTTTTGAAAAAGGGGATTTGCATCCAATGGACTTAAAGCCGACAATAGCTTACTATGTAAATGAGCTTGTAAGGCCTGTAAGGGAACATTTTGAGAAAAACAACAAGGCAAAAAAACTTCTTGAAAAGGTTGAAAGCTTTAAGGTTACAAGATAAGAATTGATTTTATTAAACATTAGAGGTGATAGAGAACTTAATATGACAGAATCCACTGCATTTATTATAAATCGAAGGGCGTCAGGACTAAAGAAAGAAGAAAACTGGGAAAAAACCCAAATATTTCTAAAGAAGAATTTTAACCAATTAACTAATGTCACATGTTATCTTGAAGATAGACTGGAAAAAAATATTGCCAGATTAAATAATACAAAATATTACAAGGACATTAAGGATATTGATTTTAAGAGCCATAAAAACTTCATTATTCTAGGCGGGGATGGAACCATCCAAGTCACATTACAAGAACTTAAAAAACTAGAATCACTTGAAGAAAAAATTCTTGGCATTATTCCCTGCGGAGCAGGGGATGACATTTCAAAGGCACTTAATATCCCTAATAAGGAAGTAGCAGCAAACTGCATTAACAATGCATTAAATGGCAATACTAAATGTATCAAAAGAGTGGACATTGGAAAAGCAACATTATTCAAAAGCAATGTAAAAAAGGAAATTTACTTTCTTGGTGCTGTTGGGATTGGCATAGATGGGGATATTATTAAGAAGCTTGACCACGAGTTAATCCAAGTTAAGAATATTGTATCTTACTTTAAGGGTGAGAACAATAAGTTTATGCAGAATATTGGAAAGCTTATTTATAACATAAGTACTCTATATTCCTTAGTTACATATAACCCAAGAAATTATTTAGTTAATATTAATAATAAAATTACAACATATAAAAAGGTTTTTTCGCTTAATGTTTCAAATGTTAAAACCTCTGGCGGAGGGATTAGGATATGCCCAGATGCAGAGATGAATAATAATTATCTTGATGTATGCATTGTAAATAATATATCAAAATCACAGGGTATTTATTTGCTTTTAAAGGCAAACAAAGGCCAACATATAGGAAAACAAGGAGTTGAATATTATAACGAAAAACACAGGATAGAAAGGATAAGTGTCGAAAGCCTAGATAACAAACCATTTGATATGCATTTAAGCGGAGAACATGAGACCGCAGAAAAAGTTGTACTTAGTATTATTCCAGAGGAACTTAATATAATTTATAATCCTTATCCAGACAATAAGCTTCATTAATGGGCCATTTTAGCAAGGCAAAATACTTAAAACAAAGATTTAAATATATTCTCTAAATTTTATATTTTAAGATGTTTAAGGATTTAGCAGACTTTGCAGTTAAGTATGCATTAAAATTAGGAGCAGATTATTCTGAGGCAAGGCTAGAGGAAACTTCATCAAACAGCTTTATCCTGAAGAATGGAATAGCAGAGGCCTCTGGATTTGGCAAGATTAATGGCCTGGGAATGAGAATAATAAAAAACAAAACCCTTGGCTTTACATCAACAAATCATTTGGACAAGGAAAAAATAAAAAAATTAATTCAGAATACTATAAACACAGCAGAAAAAGCCTCCAAACTAAGGGAAGAGATAACACTATCTGAAGAACACTCATATAAAAATAAATATGCAGTTAAGCAAAAAATCAATTTAAATGATGTTGGGCCAGATGAAAAAATAAAACTTTTGTTTGATGCAGAAAAGGAATTAATAAATACTAAAATTAATATTCCATCAAGATATCTCTCTTTATCAGACAGTATAACAACAGAATACTTGGTTAATTCTGAAGGAACAAATATTTTAGCAACTGTTCCAAGAGTTAGCTTTTTTTACCTTCTTACAGTTGAACATAACAATAAAACCTCGCAAAGAATATGGCAGCATGGCCAGACAGGAGGATTTGAGTTTGTAAAAAAATGGGACATTCCCTCTATTGTTATTAATGAAGTCAAGGCATTGCAGAACAACCTTAAGTTTGGCATTAAGCCGCCAAAGCAAGCCCTTGATATTATTGCAGCACCGCAGATAGTTGGAATAATGGTTCATGAAAGCGGGGGCCACCCATATGAAGCAGACAGGATTACTGGCAGAGAAGGAGCTCAGGCAGGAGAGTCATTCATAACAAAAGAAATGCTTGGCACAAGAATAGGAAATGAAGCTGTAAATGTTGTTGATGATCCTTTATTAGAAAATAGCTACGGATTTTACAAATATGATAATGAGGGAGTAAAAGCAAGAAGAAAATATTTAATTAAAGAAGGAATAATAAATGAATTTTTGCATAACAGGGAAACAGCTTATTGCATGGGAATAAAAAGCAATGGCTCTTCAAGGGCTGTTAATTATGACAGGGAAAGCATTGTAAGAATGTCAAACACATTTATGCTTCCTGGAAAATATACTGAAGAAGAATTAATAGAGGATATAAAGCTAGGAATTTACATGAAAAATTTTATGGAATGGAACATAGATGACAAAAGAATTAACCAGAAATATGTTGGTGCAGAATCATACTTAATAAAAAATGGCGAGATAAAAGAGCCGGTTGTAAGGCCGGTAATTGAAATAACAACGCCGCAGCTTTACAGCGCAGTTGATGCTGTTGCAAACAATACTGAATATCATGCTGGCAACTGCGGAAAGGGAGAGCCAATGCAGCCAATTCCAGTATGGTTTGGCGGGCCATCAATAAGGTTAAGAAAAATAAGGTTGGGTAATTGATATGGAGCCAGAAGAAATAAGCAGTTATGTTTTGAATAAGCTTTTGAAAGCTGGCGCAGATGATGTTATTATTTCTGTCTCAAAGCAAGATAGTTCACTGATTAAGTATTCAAACAACCTTATAAACACAACAAAGACATGGGAAAATATTGATATTGGAATTTTTATGGCATTAAAGAAAAAGATTGTTCTGACAAATATAAAGGAATTTTCATTAAGTGCTGCAGATGATGTTGTTAATAAACTATTAAAATTTGTCAAATCAGCAAGCCCAAACATGGAATATGCAGGGATTGCCAAAGGCCCATTTTCTTATAAAAATGTGGAAGATGGTTATGACAAGAAAATTGTTTCATTAGGCGATAATTCAATTGATTATGTTGAAAAGGCAATAAATAAGGCATTAGAAAATGGTGCAAAGAAAACAGCAGGCGTTTTTGAGAATTCTATAGAAAATGTTTTCTTATTGACATCAAATAATGTTGAGGCAAGAGATAAAGGAACATCTTCTTATTTTTCAATAAGGGCCTTTAACAGCAAGGATGCATCTGGGCAGAAGGTTGGCTCTTCAAGGATGATTGATTTGCTTGATGTTGAAAAACTTGCAGAAGAAGCTGCATTAATATCAAAACAATCATTAAACCCAAAGCATGGAACATTTGGAAAGTTTGATGTTGTTTTTGAGCCACTTCCATTTGCAAATCTTATTGATAATATTGGAAATGCAATGTCTGCTTTTTCAGTTGAGGCAGGGCTTTCCTGCTTAAAAGGTATGATTGGAAAACAGATTGCTAACAAGGAAATAACCATTATTGATGATGGCTTACTAAAAAATGGCTTTAATTCCTCAAAGTTTGATGCAGAAGGATCCCCATCACAGAGGAATATCATGATTAATAAAGGAATATTTAAAACTTATCTGCATAATACTTCAACTGCCAAAAGGTTTAATACAAAAACAACAGCAAATGCTGGCTTGCTTTCACCAGAGCCAACAAATCTTATTGTAGAGAAAGGAAATTTTTCAAAGCAGGAATTGTTTGAGCAGGTTAAAAACGGGCTTTACATAACAAATCTTTGGTACACAAGGTTCCAGAACTATAACACAGGAGATTTTTCAACAATTCCAAGAGATGGCATATTTATAATAAAAAATGGGAAGATAGGCCAGCCAATAAAAGGAATAAGAATAAGCGAGAATATGTTAAATATTCTAAAAAATACTGTTGAAATAGGAAAAACGCCTGAAAGAGTAGTTGGCTGGGAAGTTGAAAAACCAGTTGTAACACCCACTGTTCTGGTTAAGGATGTTAATGTTACTAGGCCTGCTGACTGAATTTTTAATAAAGACTATTTTTTTTGAAAAATTGGGAGATTATAATATCCTCCCATGCTTCATTAAACAATTTTTTATATTTTTCGTCAAACAGATTCCTATAACCCTGCACTATTTTATCTAAAACAAGCATTGTGTTTTGATAACTTTCCTGAAGTTTTTTTCTTTGAATTATATTATCCGATGCTTCCATAAGGATTGACTTGGCTTTTTTTCCTATCGGAAGATTCAACATATATGATATTCCTTTTTGGGTAATTTCTTGCAAGTCAGTGTAAGGTGTTTCTGATTTTGATTTTTTAGAATTTTCTTTTAAATCATTTAATTTTTTAGAAACTTTATATACTCTTTGCATATCCTCAATAAACATTTCTAGCCCTCCATTAGAATAATATTTAACAAATTCTTTTTCTATATTTTTTTTAGTGCATTTTTTTGGCATAATATTTAATATAATTTTTATATTTACAAAAGGCCGTTTAATTTAAAAAGGCATGTGCTCATAAGTTACTTCCGTTCATCATCCTTTCGTCAGTTGGTGTTCACTAAGTCACAGCACATACCATAACGATAGAAGTTTACCTTATATATAATCATTTCCCTTAAAGGCATTAAACAAACAAAAAGTTTGTTAAATGGTTGTTAAGTGAAATTGCCCTACGCCCGCTTTTATGGTTAAATTTATATAATACCAAATAATTTTCTTATATGATGACAGAAAAAATTAACAAACCTTTTGTTTTCCTTTGTACTGGAATGTCTTTAGATGGTAAAATATCTACATCCAAAAGGGTACAGTCTGAAATCGCCACTAATGATGATCGAAAGATGTTATGGGATTGTAGAATTAAAGCTGATGCAATTTTAATTGGTGGTAATCAATTACGTTTGGATGATCCAAAACTTACTGTGAAAACAGAAGAAAGACAACAAAAAAGAATAGCTATGGGTAAATCAAAAGAACCTATTAAAGCTGCAGTTGTTTCAAATCTTAGCACAATAAAAAACAGAGACGGCGATTTTTTTAAAACAGGAGATAAAATAATACTATTTACAACTACAAAAACAAGTTCTGAAGAACTAGAATTTTTTAGAAAAATCGCAGACGTTTACGTTTATGGAAATGAAAAAGTTAATTTAAAACAAACATTATCAACTTTATATGAACTTGGTGTAAAATCATTAATGGTTGAAGGGGGTGGTGAGTTAATTTTTTCTTTGCTCAATGAAAATTTGGTTGATGAAATCAATCTTAAAATTGGAAATTTAATTATTGGTGGAAGAAATTCTCCAACCCTTTGTGATGGTGAAGGCTTCACACAAGAAACTGCTAAAAAAGTTAGATTGATTGATTTGATCAAGAAAGAAAATTATTTAGTTCTTAAGTACAAAATTGAATAAGCGGGCTTCGAGCCACGCTGTGATATCTCTTCTGTCAAGGATGTTTAACATGGCCCGATGTTATGCAAAATTTGAGTTAGGACTTAGATAAATTTATATATAATACTTTATAATATATTTATATGGAAGAATTAATTCAAAATTTTAGGTCCCATGTTATTGAAGAATCGAAAAATCCTAATTTCATTCATCATAAATGGTTCATAAAATACCATTTGGAAATTGTTGAAAAAATTGCCTTGGAGCTTTGTGATATATACAAAAAAGCTGATAAAAATTTAGTTTTACTTCTTGTATGGCTTCATGATTACGGTAAAATTCTTGATTTTGATAATCAATATAAGGTAAGTTTAAAAAAGGGCAAAGAAAAACTAAGTGAATTAGGGTTTCCAAGGCAATTTTTAGAAAAAGCTATTTCTTATGTTGAAATTCTGGATAAAAAGATGGAAATTGACCTTAATACAGTACCTATTGAGATAAAAATTATATCCTCTGCTGATGGCGCATCACATTTGATAGGCCCTTTCTTTTCATTATGGTGGTATGAAAATTCAAAAAAATCTTTTGAAAAACTTATGCAGGATAACATAAGAAAAGCCTTAAAAGATTGGGATAATAAAATTGTTCTTCCAGAAGTGAAAAATGCATTCAAAGAAAGGCACAAGTTTTTGTTAGAACAATGCGGTCAATTTTCATCAAAGTTTTTGGATTAATCCTTTAAGACAACCTCATCTCAAACTCAAAGGGACACTGCGCTTCAAAATCAAAGATTTTGATCCTCGCATGACAGGAATTTCCGATGTTAGTCTCAATCACTCACCAACCAAAACATTTAAATAAAATATCAATTTTTGTTTAACTATGGCAATTTTAGGATTTCATTTCTCAGGTGTATATAAAGAAGTTTTACTTAACAGCACCAAAACCGCAACCATAATGGATGGTGAGAATTATTTTAGGGTTGGTCAAGAAGTTTTAGTTTACCTTTCTGATAGTCTAAATTTATTTGAAGGTAAAATTGAAAAAAGAATTGGAAAGGCTATTATTGAAAAAGTTGAAATTAAGAGAGTTAAAGATTTGACTGATTTAGAAGCAAAACAGTGTGGAAGCAAAAGTTTAGTGGAATTAAAAAATGCTCTAAAAAAATGGTATAACTCTGATGAGAATTCTATAACCTCTTTTATTAAATTTAATCTAAAATTAGAGGAATAGAAGCTGGCTCGCGACTTTCCTCCAAGTATTTTTGGGAAATGAACAGTGATCATATATATTAAACAAAATAAGTTAAAAAGCAGCTCACATAATAACTCACATAACAAATCATATTAAGTTTTTCTCGAAAGTTATATAT
>CAYWLA010000034.1:0-10516 GCA_964458955.1 uncultured Methanosarcinales archaeon | reverse complement strand
TTTTTTGTTAAATAAATTATTCAAATCCTTTAGAGATGACTTATACTCATCAAAAACTTCTTTATTTTCAGCATAAACAGGAGATTGTAAATTAGTTAGTATATTCTTTTTTATATTACTTAAAAGACAAATCTCCTCTTCTGAGATTCGGTATTGATTAAGAAATATCCCTTTGATTTTTTTTATGTCTTTGCAAACCTGATATTCATTTGCAAATTCAAATGCTTTTTGTTCAGGACTTAGTTCAGAATTGATTATTTGATTTGAATAAGATTTATCAAGAACAGGCATGAGAGCATCCATAAAAATTATTGCTTTTAAATCATTTATATCCTGAGATTGATTTATTAAGTTTTTTGATTCATTATGACTCAATAAGCCCATATAACCTCTAGAAAAAATTTCAATGTTCATATCATTACAATACCTTAAAAGTGAATCAAATACTTTTGGTTTTTTATTATATCTAGGTTTTTCTTTTCCAATTAAGCCTTGTGTGCAATAATCCATTAAGGCATTTGAATCTTGTTTACTCAATAATTGAATAATTTCTTTCTTGTTTTTTTTATTAAACTTAAGATAATAATCTGCTGAAATGATGTCCCTTAAATTTGTAAAATCAACTTTTTCTTTAATTACATCTTTTTTTAGATTATCTAGAAAATAATTTAATATTATATTATCCTCAACTATACCAGAAATCCTTTCAAAATAAGGTTTGATGGTATCTGCTATGGATTTAATTCTTTCTTCCAATATTTTCTCTGGATTAAATTGATTTTCATCTTCTTTTTTGATCTTAATTCACCTTTATTATTTTCCATTTCTCCAATAAATAAAATTTTCAGTGATTTCATTATCATTTAAGATGTTATACTTCCTATGATGGACATCAAATTTATTATAAGCAATGTCAACAAGAATAGGATTATTTTGAATATAAACCACTGCACATCCATGATTAACTTTCTTGTTGTCACAATCAACCTTAACGCTTACATACTTTGACTTTAGTCCTGCTGCCCGTGCCATTGTTATATATAGGAAAGCCATCTCTCCGCAAATCCCTAGTTTACGCTCCAAAGTTTCCTTTGAGTTTTGGTATTTATTGTTATTTCTTAAGTTATCATAATCTATATTTTGGTGCATCCAACTAAATATTCTTTTGGCTTTTTCCTCATCACTCTTTATATCAGCAGTATAATCCTTAATTATTTTCACAAGTTCAGAATTTAATATAAAAGGATTTTCAATGCTTTTATCAGCTAATAAAACATTGTATCCATCACTAACATTATTAAGATTGAAATATGGAACAGATGAAACTTTTTTATACTCTTTTTTGATTTTCTCAATTAGAGATAATCCTTGAGGAATATTTTGGATTTTCTTGGAATCAATCACATATACTTTTTTTTTAATTCTATTAAGAAGGTTATTGTTAACTTGTTTTGGATTTCTCTTTATTTTTAGTCTTTTAATTATACTTCCTAGTTCATTGCTCATTTTTAATACCTATGATTTATAGAAAAGTTTATTGAACTCTGTTTGGAGTTGAGGATTTAATTTTGATACATCATCAGAAAGGGTTTTGCTCAATTCAATTTTGGTTTTGTCCTTGATTTTGTATTGGTCCTTTAGTTCATATGGCTTTAGAGAGCCCTTGGTTCCAGCATTTTTTAATGATTCTATATTGTATTTTTTTCCAAATTCCCTAACCTCCTGCTGCCTATTTTTTTGATTTTGGGTAGTTGCTGGACTTTCATTAGCTGCATAAACTAATTCCCATAACCCAGGGTTTCCAGTTTCTTTATCTGTAATATCCCAAAGCGTATCCCCTTTCTGAATAACATAATCTGCTTTATTAGCTTGATTATTTATAGCTGTTTTGTCAATATGTTGGGTAATATCCTCTTCAACATAATTTACTTTGTTGTTAGGATTATAAACAACTAAAGGAGTGTTATTTTCTTTTTCTATAACCTGTTCTATTTTCTTAGTTGGCTCAGCATAGTTAATTTGTTTGTTTGGCTTATGATTAGCATACATCAACGAGCCAACCCCTATTGCAAGGGATAATGTGCCTATAAGACCAGCTTTCCAGTATTTTTTTATTGTCTTTTTTATGAAACCTTTTGTTTTTGCAGAATAATCTTTTAATGTGTTGCTTATGTAAGTAAGTGGATTATATTTGATTATATTTGGCAGCTCTTTTTTATTATTTTTTCTTCTCCAGTTCACATTATTTCCATTATTTTCATATTTATGAAGGATGCTGTAAAGTGTAGATGTGCTGAATTTTTTCTCTGGCTCATTTTCTTGCCTATTTTTGTTTAATTCGTTGCGTAAGTCCTTAACCTTGACATTTGTGTTATTATACAAATTAATAATCTCTGTTTTATGTTCATCAGAAATCTTATTTGCTCTTCTATCTACTCTACAGCCATTGTTTTCTGCTTCTCTTAGAATTTTGTCAAGAGTGTAGTTATTGATGCTATATTCACTGCATATTTGTCTTCTTGTTAATTCTTTATGATTGTTGTATTTGCCTATAATCTCTTCTAAATTGATATCTCGTATTCTATGTACAGATTCATTTATTTGAGGTTCAATAGTTTTTTTATCTTTTTTATCTGCGGTTGAATTGTTTAATTTGTTATCATACTTTACTGGTAGTAATTTTTTTGTATCTTCAGTTAGAATATTTTTTTTGTATATATCTTTTTGTTTCTCATCAGTATTTTTTAACTTTTCTTCAGGTGTTTTTGTTATTATTTCTTCTAATTTTTTATTCACTTCATTCTCTTTTTCAGAAGGCTTAATCACAGTCATATCAAAATTATTAACCCTTGTTTCCACTTCATTTATGATTGTTCTTAGCTCATAGTCTGATATTTTTCTAGTTGGAAGTTTTTCGTTGTGGTAAACTCTTTTTGATACATCATCAACTAATTTTTTGTAGTCTTCAAATTTAAGCTTTTCATCATCTATAACCTCTAGAGTAACATATTTTCCTTTTATGTAACTTATTTTATTGTCTCCACTGCCTTTATAAGAAACTTCTAAATAAGGCTGCATATTTTTGCTGTTGGTTACCATGCTATAAGCAAAAGAAATTTTTATTGGGTCAGATTTTTCAATTTTATTTACCTTGATACCTTTAAGAAGAGGAACAATGTTTGAATTGATTTTATCTATTGACAACCTAAAAATAAGATCATTATTCTCTGAATTTATTATTAAATAAGCCTTATTGTCTTTTTGAGAATAACTTAAGCTAGAACTACTATCCAAATTATTTACATCAACAAAGTTATCTATACTAATTTTATTATTAGGAAATATACCATAAGAAATCCCGCCAAAAGTTTCTACATCGGTTAAAGAATGAAATGGCCTATGATCAAGTCCATGACTATGCCACCACCCTATTATTTTGGAGCCTTGACTCTTAATTTTTTTGAATGAGTTCATCTCAAAAGAAGGATCGCCAGTACATGTTGAAGATGTAACAGTTTGATTATGGGATAAATAGATGTCATTAATAGCATCTTCATTGATTCCTTCTGGCGCAACTAAATAGCCCATAGCTTCAAGTGATTTATCAAATAATTCTGAGACTATTGTAGAATAGAAGTTTGCTTTTAATAAAGCACTTTTTTTTATTTTTATTTTGTTAAATATTGATTTAACATTAAACAAATTTTCTTTTTTATAATTATCCTTAACTTTATTTTTTTCTTCATTTCTTCTTCTGATTATTTCTACTAATTTTTTATTTTTTATTTTATTTATCATTTTTATTTATCATAAAATTTTTTACTGCAAAGACAATCTTTATTTGGTTTGCATTTAATCCTGTTCAAAATAAGTCTATCTCGATCAAAAGAGTTGTATAATATGCTATTCATCACTGGTTGTCCATAAACTTCCGGATAAAATAGTGTTCTTATCTCACCCAGAATTGCTGCACCAATTATTTGGTTTGACATGATAACACTTGGCTCATGATCATTTGCAGTGCAATGGTCGGAAATTTCTTGTTTATTTTGCTCTTCAATTGCCTGATAATAAATGTTCTCCTGACAGTCTAAACATGCTGTTTTTCCAGGACTATAGACTCTTACTTGTCCAGAGAAAGGACTAGTTCCTCCATCTATGTAAGGAATAGAATTTTTTACAGCCAATCTATTAGCAAATGCTCTTGCAGAAATATTATCAAGACAACCTAAAATTAAATCACAATCAAGCTTAAGAAATTCTGATTCATTAATCAACTTAACTTGTTTTCTTCTTTCTTCTTTATTAAGGTTAGTTCCTAATTTTCCATAAATCCCTATAGTTTTGGTGATTGGATTTATCTTATTCATTAACCTAGATAATATATCAATTTTTTTTTTACCGGAATAGTTTCCAAGAGTATAAGCAATCTGTCTATTTTTGTTATGCTCTTCAATTTCATCCATATCAATTAAGTATATCTTATCAAAACCCATTAAAGACAAACCGATTCCAACAAAATTTCCTATTGAACCTGCACCAATTATTGCAGCCTTCTTATTTTTAAACAAATTTTTTTCATTTAGATAGTTAGTCATACTAAGATTTATGTCACATTCGTCTTTAAATCTCCTGTTAGATAAGAGGTTATATGTTACTCCTTTTTTCATCAATTTGTCATAATCATATAGTTTAAGTATAGATTTTCTTATTTCCTCTGTTACTAATCCAGCAATAAGACCGCTTGTTATATTGCCTTGTTGGCAATTTTCAAAATCAGGAAGCAGATATTCATCTATGCCTTGAGTATATCCCTTTTTAGAAAGAATTATTCTTTCTGTCTTGCTCATAGTGGTGTAAACCATCACCTTGCCTTTATTCTTACTTGTAGAAGCAGTAATGAACGGTATTTTTAATTTATCCGAAATCTTTACACTTTTAAGTTTTGAACAGGGGTCATTTGTAAGATCGATAAGTATATTCGGCTTGCCAACTAAATCATCAAAAGGGAGAGAATTAAATCCATTAACTTTTATCTTAGGATTCATTTGCATAATTATTTTTTCAAGATGCTTAACCTTCCTAATTTTTTCTTTTTTGTTATAATAATCAAAAAATAAGAATTCATTAGGATTATTAGTATACTCTTCTTTATTAATTATCCTTATGTTTCCAATTTGCAGACCAACAAGATTTGATAAAACAAAATTAGATAATGATCCAGCTCCAACTATTGTTATTAGAGAATTATCAAGTTTTTTTTGATTCCACCCATCTATTTTCTCTTGCGTATCCGTTCTCTCTGGAATTTAGATCACCCAACATTTTGTATCTTTATTTTTTATTTTTCCCAAAAATTCTCCTTTGTAGATAATTCTTGTTTTTATTTCTTCTAATATTTTTTTATAATCTAAAGAAGACAGATTAGAGATTATTTCGTTTACTTTAACTCCTTTGTTAATTTTAATTTCTATTGTCTTAGGGTGTTTGATAGCTACTTCAGCATAAGGTGCTGCAGAATAAAAACGATTCACAACTAAGCTATATGCAAATGAAATACCTCTAAATTTTTTTATCTTAATTCCTTTAATTTCAATATCATTTAAGTTAAAATTGTTACCTACCCGCATTTCAATTATATCTTCAAGAAAATTATTTGATTTAAAGTTTATACAATTATCTCCTGTTTTATCAGTTTGATACTCAATTTTAAATGAATTTCCTGAAAGAGAGATTATTTCTCTACCCAATTCCTTTTTATTATATGGAAAAATATTATAATAAATGCTCTTGAAAGTATTATCATCTGTTCCAGAGTGAAAAGTGTTCATACTTCCATGACTATGCCACCACCCCAAAACTTTATATCCATCATTCTTGATTTCTTTTAGAAAATCCATATCTGGTTCTGAATCAACAATATATTCTACGCCTGTTACTTTTTGATTTTTTGATAGATATGCATCCTTTACGATACAGTCATAATCCTCTTTAGGAGTTACTAAATAACCACCACATTCAATTGATTCATGGGCAATTATGCAGGCCAGAGAAGCATATGCTTTTATTTTTTTATAAGCGTAGTCAGTAATCATTAACTCGCTAAATAATTCATCTATTTCTTCTTTTGAATTATTTTCAAGTATATATTCTAATCTTTTCATATTATCCCTGTTTTTCAACAACAATTTCTCTTTTGTTTATTTCTTTGAGAGTTGTAAGATTATTACCAAATGTGCTTCTGTTTAGATGATGGTGAGGGTTCATTTCAGAACAATACCCATTCCTCAAGGCAAATTCTCCCACTTTAAGAAGATAAAGTGCTTTTCCAGCATAATCTTTCTTTTCATCAAACTCATTTACCACATCGCTAATTATGCCGCTTCCAGTACAAATATATTGTTCTGGAACATCAAATTTAGAAAGCAAAGGGTGAGAATATTTATCAATTACAACAGGCCCTTTAATTTCTATTTTATGATTATCTAATTTTAGCTGAACCCCTACTTTACATTTTTCAAAGATATAATAATCAAACTGATCAATTGATTTAAGAGCAAATGGTTCTTGCTCAAGGAAAATGTAATAGCCTTGCTCTTTTTTAATAAAACCAATGCGGCTTTCTTGGTATACCTGTTTTTTTACTATTTCAGAAAAATTATTTTTTTTGTTTAACAGATTTATCTTTTCATTTAAAATATTTTCACTATGATTTGAAAATTTTGTTATTTCATCTGATAAATTTTTAAGGTATTCTTCTTCTAAATCCTTTAAATAACCACTAAATTCATACGAGTAATTTACATTATTAATCTTAAATCTGTTTCTTATTGTTTTGTAAATTTTTTCTGGAATTTTTTTTGTAATATACACGCTCCCATTAGATATAAACAGATTACTATTTTTTATTATGTTCTTTTCAAGTATAGAATAATCTCTGTTTAAGAGGCATTCAAAGCAGTCTTTAAGATTCTCAGACTTGTGTTTATCAATCTTTGGTTTTAAAATTTCTTCTAATTTTTGGTTTGGTTTTAAGTTTTTAGATTTTAATTTTATGTTATTTTTGTTTTTAGAATAGAGGGGAAAAACTCTGTTAACTATAAAATCAAGAATCTCATATTTTTTTTGTAATTTAAATATATCTTTTTTTAATAAAGTGTTATCTTCTTTTAAACTTTTTTTTGATAAGTTATTAATAATTGACTTAAATTCAATTTCATTGTTTTTTAAGTATACTTTTTCAATACATCTAAGACTCTCTGACTCTTGCAATAAATATTTTTTATTAACAAAATAAAAAAAATTAATGCCTTTTTCTTCTCTTGCTTCAACTGTATAGAGTTTATTATTTAAGATAAGGCAAAGTTTAGCTTCTTCAGCAATGCTGCTAAAGCTAGATTTGGGCAGCTTCATCTTATTTTGAAAGAATGTATTCCAATCCAAATCCACCTTTTCTCATAAAATGTACTTCTAAATCTAATCCATTATATGGCGTTTCTTCAATTGTCCTTGGTTCAAAATAGTTTTTTGCAATATCTGTTTTTTTTATTATTTGGGTTATTTCTCCACTTTGATTTGGGAAAGATTTGTATCCATCCCTCCCTTGATTTAATGCTTTTATAGCCAGACGCTCAGGAGATGCCATTGAATCTTCTATTTCTTTTTTTACTCCTATCATCAATTCTTTTTCTTCATCATTAAAACCATCATCTTTTGTTAAGTAATCAATAAGTTCGCTAATAGTTAAGTTTGGCTCTTCAATTAACTTTTCAGTTACCTCTTTTGTAAGAGGGTCAACATTTTGTATAGCACTTTTTACACTTGCAATATATGTTTCATTTTCCATTTTTTGCCTCCAAAAAATTTTAATTTTTTAAGTAATAAGAATGATTTTCTTTTTATATGCATTTCCTAGAAAAAAGATGTATTTTTCCGAACAAAACGTGAATCTTTAGAAGTAAACCGGAAAATATTTGGTTATTATATAAAATATTAAAAATAAACAATAAATAAACCTTTAGTCCATATCCTCTCTGCTGTTAATGTAATCATTCATATGGTTCTCCAGGTTTCCAACTTTATCAAGATGGGTTGATGAGACATTATGTGCTATCTGTTTAATTCCCCTATGAGTCCTTAAATAATAGCTATTGAGGATATTTGGATTGCCTGCAATACCCCCCATTTTTTTTATGCCTTCATTTAATTTTTCATGCAGGTTATTGGAGTATTCACCAAGCATAGCCACAGATTTATACAATGCTTCAACAATCCTGCCTTGAGAAACAAGAGTATCCCATTGCTTTTTTGTATTTATAACATAACGCAATATTCCGCTTGTTTTATCACTGATGGTTTCACAAACCTTTATTCCAGTAGTAAGCATTTCTTCAAGATCTCCAAGAACATTCTCTTCCTTCTCTCTGTCATTTATTTTATTAGCAGCAAGATACTTTTGGTGTGAGATTTCATCCAAATCTCTTCTTAGGTTTGTACATGCTCTTTTAAGATCAAAATAGTTTTTATCGCCTTTTTTTGTTGATTTAAATTCTTCGTCTGCTTCTAAATACAATTGATGCTTTATTTGTCCATCTTTGTCTAATCCCTTATATTTTCCCATATTCTCGTCCCATTCTTTAGTTATTTCATCCCTATAAGCTATTAATTTATTTAATTCCTTTCTTGAATTAAAAATAACATTTGTTAAGTTTGAATCCAATCCTTTTATATTGAGTATTTGCCTATCAAATATATCCTCTATTGAATATGCTTCTTTTCCGAGTATTTTTGTTTTAATAAAATCTGATGAGTATACCCAAAGTTTAATTGGTATTGACCTGCCGGCAAGAAGTTTTCTGCTCATATCATTATTTAATTTAGCTATTTCTTTAATGTTTTTTTCTAATCCAATGTAATTATCTTCTCCAGAAAATCCCTTTTGGTGTTTTAGAGTATTTACAATTGAATTTTCCTCTGGGTGATATCTCTTTGTATTGTATTTGTTTTCTAATACACCATTTTTTTCAAGTTTTATCATTATTGAATCTTTACTGCTGTTTAAATTATTGGTATTATTTGATTTAATTTTTTCTACTAAATCTTCATCCATCTTTCTCACCCTTATATTTTTGTTATTTTTTGTCTTTTGGATAATACAATGCTAGGCTTTTTTCAAGTCCATTAAGTTGAGTAATATCTTTCAGAACTTTTTTATCTACAGTTTGATAATAAGCAGGTTTTGCGTAACTAACCTCTTTTTTTATTTCTTGGTTTATATCTGTTTTTTCACATCCGCCGCCCATATAATAACCAAAGGAGAATATCGCAAACCCCACCAATAGCTTAAAGCCCGACCTGATAATCCCCATTTACTGCTCACCCCTTTTGAGATAATCATTGACTTTCTTTTCCAGGTTTTTGTAGAATTCCTTAATTTTTGGCTTTTGTTCTTCAGCAAAATCTATAATTTTATTATATGTATTATCAATTTTTTCAGTTATTAATGGCTTTATTATCCTAAGCTTTCTCTCATTAGGCATCTCGCTTATTCTTTTCTCAAGAAGTTCATCGCTAAACATATCTGCTATTTCTTTTTCATAGTTGTTTTCAATACCAGCTTTGCTTATATCAAGGATATAACTCTTGAATTCTTCAGGATTCTCGCTGATAATCCCTTTTGTATACCCAAAAAGCTCATCAATATTTTTCCCGGCAATGCCATACATTGGCTGTTCTTGTTTTTCAGTAACCACAATCACTTTTTCCTGAACAATGGGTTTTGTTTTATCTGTTTTTGCACATCCAGCACCAAGATAGCTTGTTGCTGCAATTGCCCCTGTCAAAAACAAAATCCCTATTGTTCTTTTTAATCCCATCTTGAAATAAGATTAGCATTTGTTTTTAATAAGCATTTCCGAGAAAAAAGAGGTATTTTTCCGAACTTAATGTAAATCCTTAGAAATAAACCGAAGATTATTCATTTTTTAGAAGTCTTAATCCTTAGTGTGATTTAATCTAATCCATGTGTCTCATTCTTACTTCTAAATCAAGTCCTTTGTATTTTATTCCATCCGATACTTTATCTTCAAAATAATCTTTTATATTTTTAGTTTCTTCTTTAATAGTACAATTATCAGATGTTCCTCTACCCCTATGAAAAAATTTATTGCAATACGTTTTAATCAACTTATATTCGCTTTTATCACTCTTAGAGTTAATTTCAACAAACTCATATCCTTTTCTTCCTATACTAATTAGTTTATCTAACTCATTTTTTATTTCCTTTTCATCTTCACTAAATCCATCATCTTCTAATAGATAATCTATTAATCCATCTATATTCAAGCTCGGGTTATTCTTTAGTTTTTTAGTGACATCTTTCATAATAGAAAAAGAATTATAACAATAATCATATTTTCTTATACTCGCAATATATTGTTGATTTTTTAGTTTCATTCTTACTTAGAATATAAAGAGCTATTTTAATAAGCATTTCCGAGAAAAAACATGAGGATTT
>CAYWLA010000033.1:0-11121 GCA_964458955.1 uncultured Methanosarcinales archaeon | reverse complement strand
TAGCAGTCACTAAAAAACTGAGAATTAATATTATTAGAATTGTCTTGAGAATAGTCTTCACAATCTTGAATATTATTATTACAGCTACAATAAAAATAATTATTGTTATTATTGAATTTATATCCATTTTTACCTCTTTTTATTTTTTAAGACCTGTTTTTATTTAAACCTTTTTGTTTTTAGTGCCTTTATTCGACTTTTGCTTCTTTTAACAAATCCAACTAATTCCCAGTATGTGTCATTCATATCAACCATGTATCAACTGTTTATATTTCAATAAAGTGACATAGTTATTAACTAAACATCAACCAAAAAATATTTATACAACTCTTAATTAATATGTAATATGGGCATAATACCAAATTCATGGAAACAAAGGAGAGAGAAAAGAAAGGAAGAATGGAAAAATATAGGTAAGAACTGGAAAAAAGCCAAAGAAGAACTTAGGGCAATTCCTGACAAAGTAAGAAAAGACTTGGAGCCAAAAAAGAAGAAGTTTAATTCTAATCAAGATTATATCCTAAATGAAATTAGAGAGTTGAATAAAGAACATAAGAAAATCCAGAAAGGTATGAAATGGTGGTTAATTGGGATAATATGTAGTCTTATTGTTTTCTTTCCACTTGGCATAATTGGAATTATCTTTATGATAATTGATGCAGTAAAGATGGGCAAGATTAGAGAGCAAATAAAAGAAAAACAAAGAGAAGTTGATATGATTGACATAAAAAAAGGAAACTTATTAAAAGAATCAAGAAAAGAAAATAAGGAGTTGATAAAGAATGGAAAGAAATAAACTGAACAATACTAAAAATATGCCAAATCTAATTACATTTGTAATCACTTTTACTTGTCTTATATTGATATTATCTTTATCTGGCTGTTCTTGGGAAGAATCAGAAGAAAAGCAGGAGGTAATGGCAGAACAAAGTCAGGAAGAAGATACAGCATTAAATTGCCCTAAACAAGGAATGCTTCAATCTGATTGGAGCTATTGTATAGAATTATGTCTTTTGGATAAAAGTGATGCTACAATACATAAAGAATTATGTGAAAGAATGTGTGACCAAGTAGAGTACTATAAGGGTTCACAAGGACTCTTAAATAAAATCCAATCCTACAAATGTTCTAAATGTGGAGAATGTACAGAAGAACAACTTAAAGAGATTGAGGAGAAAAGGAAACAAGAGGAAGAACAGAAGATTGCCAATCAAAAAGAAGCAGAAGAAAGAGAAAAACAAAAAGAGGAAGAACAGAGAATTAAAGATGAGCAGCTAAAAATTCAGGAACAAGAAAAACTTGAATTAGAAGAAAATATTGAAAGCCAAAGTGAAAAATTGAATGGATATGTTTACATTAAGAACATATCGGGTGAATCAAGGCAGTTTGAAGAAAATGGAGTAATATATGAATTTCTGTATCCGGCAGAAGAACCAACCAAGGTTCCTGTAGAAGTAGGAAGAAGATTATTAACTACTGGACATTTTGAATTGGTAATGGTTTAGAAATATATTCCATATATGAATAGGGAATTCCATATTATAAAATCTTTTAGAAACCCCGTAGAAATGCCTTGTTTTAAGCCACAATGCTTAATAAACACAAGAGATGAGTTGTTTACATGAAACAGAAAAAAATAGATATTCGCTACCTTGTTACACAAGAACAGATGGAAAAGATAAGAAAGCAGTTTAAGATTATTGAAAAGTTGAAATAATAAAGATTGTTACAAATTATAAATAAAAGAAATATTTAAGTCATAATTGCGGTTAATTGAGAAATTAACATTAATTATTCTCGATTGTTTAAATACCAGTTATACTCATCGAGTATTTTTAGAATTGTTCTATCAGTAGTTTGCTCTATTTGCTTTATTGCATCTATTCCAAGTTTACTTAATTGTCTTTGAACAAGTATCATAAATGTAGAATAACCCTCTGCATTGCCATAAACGCCATACATTTTTCTTATCCTATCATCCCACATAGGAAATACCTTTTCATTCATCATATGTAATATTTTAGCAATTGCAGTTGAATTAACTTTTTCCATGACATTATAGCAGGTCTCAATATTCCCTTCTTCCAAGTCTAAATCCATAAATAATAGCGATTTACCTTCCAATTGATGAAAAGCAGACATATGCTGCTTAATTAGCATAACTACATTTTCAGCTATTTCTATAGAACTGCTTGTTCTGCTCTGCCAAGCATTAGCAAACTTTATCGCAATATCAACAAAATCCTGCCCTGAAACAGCGTTAAGGTCATCAAACTTGCTAAAAAGAGGTTTATACTTTAGATAGTCCTTATCATAATCAGTCCCCTGCATATATTTGTCATGATATTCAATTAATTCGTGTGCATTAAATAGCTTTGTTCCCATTTAAAATCTCTAACAATAATTTAAAAATCAAAATATAAAAAACTTACTATTCTAAATCAAAATCTTTCAGAAACTCCGTAAAAACAGCTTATTTTAAGCCAAAAAGGTTTAATAAACACAAATTGCTTACTCAATAGCAAATATATGGACTTTGTTTAATAATTGTTAACCAAAATATTCCTCGACGAGCCAAAGAAGATATTTAGATTATTTTTAGTTAAATATTGAGAGAGTGACATTCTAATTTTTTGAAAGGCAGGGCAAATTCACGAAACGTTTATATAATAAGTATATTATTAAATCTATATATGACAGAAAATAAATCTGGGTTTAGAAGACATCATGTATGGACATTTATAACTGTTCTGATTCTAATTGGTTCTGTCGTCAGCCTATCTGGTTGTTCAGATACTTCTAAAAAATCAGAAACAGTACCAACTAAAACTGAAACTACAAAACAAATAGTAGTTACAACAGCTCAACCAACTTCTGATTATAGTGCAGAACTGGTAAGAGATTATGAAATTGTCGAGATAGAAGATATTAGTATGAAAGCTATGGATAAACCACTTTCAGCTTATAGTTTAAGTGAAGTAGAAAGATTACCAACAAATATAAGAAATAGATATAGAGTTGTTGTTCCCTCTGATATTTCAAAAGCTGAATTCAAATCTACTATAATTCAATTAATAATGGATGAAACAAAGAAAAATCCAGACATTGACGAAATTGCTGTTCTTGTTTATGATAGAAAAGAAGATGCTGATAGTGTTTATACTTTTGGCAAAGTTGATTGGTGTCCAAATGGAGATTGGGCAGGTGTTACTACTAAAATAGCTTCATCAAATGATAGATCTTCTTACGAATATGTATTTAACATAAAAGACAAAGTTGGCAATATTGATAGTAAAGATAAACCAACTGAAAGAGAATTTGAAATATATGATACTTATGAAGAAGCCCTATGGAAAGATGTTAATGTCCCAGAGGAAGTAGTTAGAAAAAGAGTTGCAAAAGAATTAGGTGTAAGTGAAGAGGAATTGGATAAAATATATATTAGAGTTTTAGCTTATAATATGAAATAATTATATGTTCTTTGCTAACTTACCAAATATTTCTCTCAATTGTTTTTTTATATAAGAAAACAAAAACCCTTGGGCTCAGAAAAAAGTTAAGGAAATATATGAAAAATCCTAAAGTTTGTTCACCATCCAAGTACCAAAAATTAGGTTTTGAAAATGAATAAGAAGGAAAATATCGAACATGAAGCCATTCAATATTTAGAAAACTTAGGTTATAAAGTTATTACGGAAAAACAAATTTCAGGTAGTCTGAGCCGACCCGACCTTATTGCAATTAAGAACAAAGAAGCATTGATAATTGAAACAAAAAGCGAAGAAGAAGCGAGCTCTGATAGTTGCTTGTACACATATAGTTCAGACAATATTGGCGAATGGAGAAAGCACTGCAAAAACAATTACCCAAGAAACATCGCTATCTGGATGGTGCATATAGGTGGTCAAATCAAGAGTCAAAACCAAAGGATGGGAAACAAAAAAGGTTTTTGGCACATAAAGGAATTTGAATTAGATCAGTATAATGCCCTTCCATGCCTAATATGCCCCCTTTCCTACAAAGGAGTCATTGAGGTTGCTCTATCCTATCTAAAAATCACAGAATATCAATTGATAGAATTATCAGGTGAGATATTATTAGTTAAATTAACAAATAAAAAGCAGTTAAATGAAATAAAATCTATATAATTTCCTATTATCTATGAATTGATTAAACTGTGGTTGTGATATTTTTGCTCCACTCTCTCCGAGATCAATAAATTTCTTATTTAATAAACCGGAAATTTCTAGGTTATTTCCTTATTAAAACAAGGTATTCTTATGAAATAAGTCATATTTATTATTAAGATTCATTGAACTTATTATACAAAAACGATAATTATTTACATAAGCTTCATTTTTATCTATACAGGGGAAAATACATTGAAAAGAATTCATAAACTAAGAGGAATTGTAGGTTATATACTACTTTTCCTAATTGTAATAATAATCATCAGCTTCGTTTTACTTAAACTAGTATTCCCCTATGATTCTGTCAAAGACGGTTTCTTAGTAACAATAAATGGAGAAGTTAATGCTAAAATCAACAATACTAACCATTACCCCACATATGTGTATGCTTATTATCCATATCACAATCTAAAACAATTAGCTAGAGAAGGAAAAACTGTAAGCTTAGCTAATATTGAATGGCAAAACAACAAAGGCTATTACTCAATGACTTTTTGGCTTCCTATAGAAATGAATTTAATACTAACAGCCGATGCAACAGGATGTAATAATAACTCTGTTTATGTCTCTCCTAAAGGAAATATAAAACAGGTGAATTTAATTTTTGATGGAAAGAAGTGCAATGAAGAATTTAATATACCACAAACCGAAGAAGAAGTTATTGAAAGAGCAAGGGAAAATTTAGATAGGATTTTTACAGAATCTACAAATCCAGTTTTCAAGCCTAATGAAACTCAGTCAATAAAAGAAGATGTAAAACTTGGAAGTAAAGAAATTGAAGAAGTAAATTCAGAAAATGATGAGAATAAATCCTTGACTCATGCATATAATTCTTATTGGTTAGTCTGGAGAGCCTACTATAAGATGGATTTATATAAATTAGGAGTCTGTGTTGAAAAAGCATTACCTTATTTAAATACTAATGAATCATGTATAGTTTTACCATATGAAGCAAAGATTGATTTATTGGATGCGAATCGTTCCTATGAAAGTTTTAAAAGTTCTTGGATATTAAAAAAAAGAGCCGAAGATATAAACTCTGTTGATAAAGCTAAAAACACCATTCTATTAATTAAGAATGAACAAAGTCGGGTCAATAGTATTTGGAGAGACTGTGACACTTCATTGGAAATTGTGGAAAAATCCTATAAGAATCAAGAAAGTACATGCAATTTAAGAAATCAG
The DNA here is from genome assembly GCA_964458955.1 of uncultured Methanosarcinales archaeon. Lineage (GTDB taxonomy): Archaea > Nanobdellota > Nanobdellia > Woesearchaeales > CG1-02-33-12 > CG1-02-33-12. The sequence continues at coordinate 5,746 of CAYWLA010000033.1, read as the reverse complement.
ACTTTGCTCGTATTAAAATGGTCTGAAGCATTAGCCCTCATATGTGTGGGTTTCATTATTTTTTATCCTATAAGAAGATGGATTATAAAATGACTAAGAAAATTAACTATAAGACTATTGGGATTGTGTCCTTATTTTCTATTATAGGTGCTTACTTAGTCCTATTTGAAGCAAAGATAATTACTGGTTTATTAGTAATAATGGGGGGGATTATCCTGAATTTTAAAGAAGTAAAGAAATGGGTAGAGGGATTTATTGTTTTCATGCAATCATTTCGAGATAGTCAAGGAGATACACTAACTCAATATCATCCTTCAATGAGTCCTCAAACAGTTGCGAAAGACAATGCTCATGTAAATATTCAATATCAGTATTACGAAAATAAGAATTTACCTGAAAGAGAAATCAAGATAGATAAAAAATCTGAAATGATAAAAGAGATTAATTGTTCATTACCTAAAGAAAAAGTCTCTGAAACCTTAATGAAATGTATTCGGCTAGCAACTTTATTAGATTCAACAAAGGATGTTTACTGGCTAGAAAATGAAGCATATGGTTTTGATGAAGATAAACGTGGGAAAATAAAGGAAAAGGATATACCTGATTATAGAATTATTAATACAGAAATTCGAATTACAAATGACCCCATGGGAACAAAATTTACCCCATTACCCTATAAATTGACCTTAGGCAGTCCAATATTTCAAATAGAAGATTGGATAAATGATGCTAAGTCAAGCAGTTCAAGAGAATTTATATTGACAGCACCTATGACGGAAAATTTCAAAAAGATATATAAGGATGTGTTTAAACAAGAACCTCCTGAGGAGAGCATACCTTACAATATTAAAGTACAAGAGCTAAAAAATATTTTGTATGGGTTAAAGTTGAGAATAGCTAAGTTTGTTAATATGGTCGAAAAAAGGTAATTTAATTATTTCTTAAAATGGGTTGAATAAATATCAAATCTATCTTTGATTAAAGATGAATCTAACTCAAGATTTTTTTCTGATACTTTTTTAAAATCATTAAACACCTCATTTACTTTTTCAAAATTTATACTTTTAATTATGAAATTTTCACTCATTACTTGAAAATATATAGATATGTTTTCTAAAGCACGTTTAAGTTGATCTTTACAGGTTTCACCATATAGATATTTAACCAAATAAGTTCCTTTATAATTTGCCCATTCCCTAAAATATTTAAAAAAATCAATTATTGAAGTAACATTTTTTTTAGAATGAGCTTCTGTAAATCTTAGACCTCTTTCTATTTCTAGGCAGTGTTGTTTTTGTCCATATTCCCAAGAAGTAATTTTTTTTGGAGAGGGGAACAGTCTACCATTCCTAAGAACTACATTAAAAGGTGGAAGAATTAATTTTGAATAAAAATTATTCTCTAAAATATTATTATTGTATACCTTAATTTTTTGGTAATGGTTTTCTTTCTTTATATCTTTACAAGCAATTCTGCTCATAGCAGAAACACAGGAATAAATTGTGTAATAAAATTTAATTATGTCCCAGTGGGCGAATTTAAGGTTAGAAGTTTCTAAACTATGTTTCAATGCTAGTCCATTAATCCAAGCTGATTGAAGATTCTCAAATATTTTGTTAACATCAGTTTTATCAGTTAATTTTTGCTTGGGTTGATGATTTATCTTCTCTAATATATTTACTATTGTTAGTTTATAAGACTTATTCCATACACCATATGACATAACAGCACTAATACTATCTAAGAATGAAATATAATTCAATACAGGATAAAATTTTTGGTGGCCAATTTTATCTGAATAATTAGGGATACTAAGTATTACCATATTATGTAGGTAAAAAACTAGATATAAAAAAGTTCCTTATTTTACCTTGCATTTACTTCTAAAAGTCCCTTTAACGGTATTAAGCTTTGGTTTTCCTATCCTCAATATGAGCGTTTCAATATCTTTTATATATTGGGTTTTCTTTACTTGATAAAAGGAAAATTTATTCCACTTCCCTTTTAGCTTGTCTCTTAAATGGTCTTTGAGTCTACCCCTAATGCTCTTTTTTGCTATCCCTGTATAAACCAATTTATCATCCTTATACAAGGCATATATCCCTCTGCCACTTATTTTGTGTCCGGGAGCTTTCTCATGGATTTGACTAATGGAGAAATCTTCTCCCCATATTCTAACAAGTTTCCCTCTGTCAGTTTGTTTTCTGCTTTCCATCATTATAGTCATAAAATTATATTCAAATATAAAAACTTTCCCAAAAAAAGATACTGTCATCTTAGCGAATGATGCTTTTTCTTTGCATATTTCTTTATGTAGGACTTGTATCTAAACCATTTGTTAACTAGACACTATCAACAAAGAGTTAATTATTTATACTTCAATAGCTTAATAATATTTATGGAGATATTTTTATTTACATTAAATAAAGAACATAAACGAAGATTAATAGAGTTGATGTTAGTTATTTTTTCTTTAATAATTGTAATATCAAAAGATAAAGCCTTTGATACTACGTATGCATTAGGTGTAATGCCCTCAACTTTTCTGTTTATGTCAATATTATATTGGATTGCATTAGACAAAGAAAAAATATTTTCATCATATGAATTCAAATTAGTCGCTTTTATTATTTCATTAACTTTTTCAGTAATGCTAAGTCGTGAGCTACTACTCTTTTTTCCAGAAACAGGTATCATTTCTGAAATTCTATTCTGGGCTTATTATATCATGTTTACATTTATTATATTTATAGCATTAATAAGTAATGAGGACGATTTAAATAAAGATAAAGGGCATCTTAAACCTCTATGGAAACTTATTTTAATAATATCATTTATTCTTATTTTAATTTTGCTTGCAAAATTATTTTAACTCTTTGTTTCATTATTTTTTACCAAAATTCGAACTTTTCGGACGAAATCCGCCAGAACTCCGCAATCGTATTAATGCTTTCTCCCAAAATATCCTGCTTTACTTCTCGGTTTCTTATCCTTCCCACGCTTTCCTATTGGTTTTCCTTTCCTTCTTGCTCTTTCTAGTCCTGCCTTAGTTCTTTCGCTTATCTTTTCCCTTTCTATTTTTGCTACTGTGCTTATAACGCTAAGGAAGAAACTATTTTAAAAAATTTAATATTTATTTAAAGAACCGGAGTATTTAAATAAATGACTATATTTCTATATGGTATGTTTTTTAAAATGAATAGAAAAAATGCTGAACGGACATTTGAAAAGCTTAAGGATTTCCATAGGGGCACAATTGCACCATTACTCAATTCCAATAATCTTGTAGTTGGTAATATATATCCTTGTGATATAAATGTGCCTGGAATAGACAGAGCAGAATTTGAGGTTAGACCTTTTGGGACTGCGACTAATGTTTCGGCCATAAGGCCACAGGCACCAAATAGTAGATGGGCTTTAAGGATATTTCCAGCAAGTGGAGGTATACCTTTCAGAATTGAAGATGATAACAGAAGACCCTTTGCCCATGTCAATACTGCTGACCCCACCCATAAGCACGTTAGATTAAAAATACCCCAAGACAAAATAGTCACTTATGGTGCTATTGGTTCTACTGTTGCAGGCTATTACGAACCCGAAAGTGATAAAGACCTACCTTCATTATTACAAAACCATATAAATTTTTTAGCGGTTGGGACTGAATAATTAAAAAACGCCCCTTTTTTTAACATTGGTTTGTTTATAAATAAAACCCCTATTTTTTAGGTACCCTTTTTTTAGAATGGCGAGAAAACCTAAATTATCCTGAATCCTCTAAATTTATCCGATTCAAACTATATAAAAACAAAAAATATATAATGTAGTATCTATTTTTAAATTATTGGGGTTGAGAAAACTAAGATGAAACTAATTCAATACTTTAAGGAACATGGTTTAAAGAAAGGACTTCAACTTTATTATAAGGATTGGTACAAGGATAATAAAATTCTTTTATGGATAGTAATAGCAATAATACTACTAGGTGTTCTTCCTATTTTCCCCTCATCATCTACTGAAACATTTAAATTAGATGTTCCTTATACAGAAGAAGATTATAATCGTTTAAAGTATTATATAGAGATAAGAGAGGAATGTAATAATTTTTATGTATGGGATGATATTGAAAAAGTTGAAATTGTTTATGAGTATACTCTCTATCAAAATAACCCTAGTTCCAGAGAACCCTCTTTCCTAAAATCTATAACTCAAGAATTTAACAATTACAATATTGGCATATTCGCAATTAAAACCTGTGATGATTGCATTGATGAGAAGAGTTTAAGCATATTAGATGAAAAAACTTGCCTTATGAATCAATCTTCAGTATTTGGTTATTTTGAGAAGTGTCAAATTACAAAAGAATCTAGTAATTGGTTTAAATATGATTGTATTAGAACTCCTTTCGTAATAAGTGATGATTTAGAAGTTGTTTCTCCAGATAAGAAATTTAAAATCGAGATAAAACCCTATGTCACAAAAACAAAAGTAAAAGGGGATGATTCTAATCCAGTTATAAACAAATATTTTATTGAAATTGTTATAACTTATCCTAATTGGAAACCTTTACCATATGCTAAATGGATTGGAACTGTTTTATTATTTATACTTGATCCTTTAAAATCTATACTTAAATATTTCACAGATAAATGGTTTTATTAAAATGAATTATTTTGAAATGATTAAAGAAAAACAAAGAAATTTCTTAGAAAATCCAAGGGGGGGTATAGAGGATTTTTTAAAACAAGAAAAAAAATCTCAAGAATTTATCAATAAGTTGACAGGAGATATTAAAAGTTTATTTATATTAAAAGAATTTCACAAAGAATATGCTATGTTGCTTGGTGAATTATTAAAAATAAATGGTTTTGATTTAAGTAAATTTGTGGATGAAAGAGAATCTGTTTGTCTGATACAAAGACTCAATGAATGGAATATTACAGCCAAAGAATATAAAAGAGAACTAAACGAGACAACTGCTTTAAGATTAGCTAGAGTTTATGCTTCTTCCTTAGAAATAGTATGGAAAAAATTAAAAAAAATTGTTTTGCTTATAGGTTTAAACCCTCAAAATAAACCCTTAAATATCCCTTCATTGAAAGGGAAAATTGGAAAAATTGAAGAAAAATATAAATTTAGATTACCTAATATTAAAAAAATTTTAAATTCAGATTTAAGAAATCCAATAAATCACGAAAATATAAATTTTATCCCTCCAGATACCATATCTTTCTTAGACATCAAAGAGAAAGAAACAAGATTTACAACCGAAGAGATTTATAGATTTTTAATAGATACAACCATAATCTCAATGGCATTTTACCGAGTTGAGAATTCTGCAATTGCTTCAAAGTTAAAACCTTTACTAAAATTAAGTGATGATGAATTAAAAGAGCATTCTAAGACAGGAAAACTTACTCCTGAGATGAAAAAAAAGATATATTAACTTATCTTCTGTTTAAAATTGTCCCCTAGATTCTTATTTTACCTCTTTTTATATCTTTAAAACATATTTTTATTTAAAGCTTTTTGTTTTATGCCAACTATTTTTAGCAGGAGATCATTTCTTGAGATTTTTAAAATTTAATCTGTTTATCTCTAGATAGAATTTTCCCAGTTATTAAAGAAATTTCATCTAATTTGAATTCTTTTTTGTTTATAATATCCATACATTCATTTAGTAATTTATTTCCCTCATCAAATTTATGTTTAGCTTTAATAATATCTTCAAAATTGAAATTATCCAACT
>CAYWLA010000032.1:0-11141 GCA_964458955.1 uncultured Methanosarcinales archaeon | reverse complement strand
CTATGTATATTAAAGCAATATATGAATTATTACTATTATAAAATAGGTACAAACAAAAGGTTTATATATAATAATCAAATTTTCTTATATTAAAATGTATAAAGCTAAAGAAGTTAAATCCCATCTGGAAGAAGCACTTGAAAATTCAACATGCTTAAAACACCCTGTTGCAGCTGTAATATATGATTTTTGCGGAGATTATGTTGAATCAGGTTGGAATGGACCTCCAGATTTCATAAAGCATGATAAATGTTTAAGAGAAGTCTATCTTTCTGGAAAAGGAATGGATCTTTGTCCTGGTTCGCACGCAGAGACAATGGCAATCAGCAAAGTGGCCAAATATAATGAAAGTACTTATAATGGAACAATTTACTTAAGCAATGGGTTTCCATGTGTGAGGTGTGCAAATTCAATCATTAATGCAAAAATCAAAACATTGGTTACGCCTGATGAGATATATTCAAACAAAAAAGAAAGAACTCTTGTTTCCAAATTAAGAAATCAACCAGAAAGTTTTGAGATGGCAGAAAAATTAATTGTGGAAGCAGGGATTGAAATAATTGTTGATAAATCAATAAAGCCGGCATATAAGAAAAATGAATAAAACATAAGTCTGATTTATCTTTTTCGTATTAATAAAACATTCAATAGAACAGAAAGGCCAAGAAAAATATATTTTGCAAGATTGCTGGCCTTTTTTGAGCTTGAGATGTAAACTGTTCCAGACTGCAGTTCATTGCTTACAAGGTTTAGTGGATCACAACTATATTCTGCTGTTGTTTTTTCAACTGTTTCATTTAATTCAAAATTTGAGAGCTCCTGCTCATTTTCCTCTTGTTTTGTTTCAATTGATTCAATAACCTCTATATCTTGTGTAAGCTCTTTTTCTGTTTTCTGGCCTTCCAGAAGCAGCTTGACCTTAAACTTGTAACTGCCTGGTTCTGCATCTATAATTATATTTTTCAGCTCAACTGTTTTATTTCCATTAGCTTGAATTAAAATTTCCTGTATATTATCCTCCCTTTCACCAGAGTAGCACTTGCTGCCGCGGTAAACATAGCTCCATATCTTCAGCATTGTTTCATCTCTTGCTGTAATCAAGACTTGTGTTTTAAACTCATTGTTGTTTTCAGCTGTTGAAGGGATTGAGATAATTTCATAGGAAAATTTTGAATTTGTTTCTGATGCTATTTCATTGGAAGATTTTGTTTCTTCTGGACAAAAAGAATCTAAATTGCCCTTAATCATAAACTCTTTTTTTGTTTTAATGCCTAGGCCATCAACAACAAGATAATGCCTTCCCTCATCCAGCTTGCTGTCGCAGTTTAGCTTTAGCTGAACAGGAATTGTCAATAAATTATCAGAAAACTTTTTTGTTATTGTAATTTTTGATGTCTCAGCGCTTATTTTATTTGCCTTTAAATCCTCAACCCAGACATTTATTACATTTTTTGTTGAATCGCCTTTGTAGATACTAACCTCTGCTCTTAAGGTTTCCCCAAACTCAATTGCACTGTCTTTGTTTAAGTAAAGCTTAACAATTTCAATCCTTGATTCTTTTTCTGGCTCCTTTCCCTTAACAACAAAAAGCATTTCTGCATAATTATCAGCTTGATTTGAGTCATTGCATGCAATAAAAACAAGATTGGCTTTTATTAAAAAAGCCCTGTCTGGCTCATCCAGCTTCGGGGAAAAGCTCTTTTTGTTTGTATTTGTTGTGTTTATTGGATTTTTTACAACATTGCCAAATAAATCCTCGACCCAATATTCTATTATGAAAGGAAAGGTTTCATTATTAAGATTAAGATAAAAAACAGTTGGCTCATCAAAATAAAGGGTTTTCCATGTTCCAATATCTAGTGATACATTGCAGGGAATGTTTAATGTGTTTATCACAGATATATTCCTGCAGCTAATATCATCTTCTTTATTAATGTCATCAACAGTTGAATTAATAATTTGGCCGCATATTATATACTCTCCTGCTTTGTCTGGCTTGAAATCTCCTGTTCCTGCTGTTTTGTAGCTGTTTAGGTTAATCAGTTCAAAAACATCATGCTTGAAAAAATCAGGGCCAGAGATATTATAAACAACTGTTAAATTTATGTAGTCTGTTGTGCCGGAAATATGGTCAAGGTTGTCTATCCTGAAAAGGCTTGCATAATCCTTACCTAAATATAATATCTCATCTAAACTAACTTCTATTTTTAATCCATTGCTGCTATTGTTTTCATCTGCTGCTGAAACTAAAAGAGAATCAAAAACACAAACCAGCATAACCAAAAACAGTATCTTCTTCATAAACTAACTAATTCAAATGAAATTTATAAAAATAAGCAAAGAAAAAGCAGGGAATTTTTGATTGCTAAGGAATATTTTCAGGTTTGTTGAAAAATATTTATTTCTTTCTTAAGACTGGCTTTCTTAATAATCCTTTAAACCTCTTTGCTGACTGAAAAGATTGGCCTGAATCTTGTCTTGCCCTTTTTCTTGAATAATTCTTCTGAGAGGATTAAACCATTTTCCGGCTTATATTTATCAATAAAACTAAGGAATGATTTTGTAAATTTTGTTTTTTTTAAATTGGATTTAACCTCAATTGGGATTATCTTGGCTTTTTTCTCGATTATAAAATCCATCTCAGCCTTTGATTTTGTTCTCCAGTATTTTATATCAAGCCCTTTCTTTACCAATTCAGTTGCAACAAAATTTTCATATAAACTGCCTTTGTCTGGCCTTTTTTTAATTGGCTGAAAATTTTTTATAACCATATTCCTGAATCCATTATCTAAAAAGAATATCTTTGGAGCCTTTACGAGTTCTGTTCTTTTATTTGTATAGAAAGGTTGGCTTCTTATGCATATAAATGTTTTTTCAACTATGTTTATATGGCTCAATAAGTCCTTATAATTAAACCCTGTTATGTCTGAAAGCTCATTATAATTTATTATATTTCCAATCTGCAAAGCTAGTGCATTAATTAATTTAGCCAACTTATAATCATCAGGAAGGTTTAAAATTTCTTTAATCTCTTTTAGAAAATATGTATTATAAATATTTCTGAGGACTGTTTCTTTTTCTTCCTTGCTTTGGGCTAATATAACCCTTGGGTACCCTCCAAATATGCAAAACTCATTGAAGCAAGGGATAATTTTATCTATAATTGGCTTGGTTAATTTCCTTTTTATGTAAACCTCTTTGTATAATCTCTGCTCTTTATAATTAAGGTATTCCTCAAAAGAAAAGGGATGTAAAGTGAATACAAATATCCTGCCAACTAAATATTTTATGCTGTGAATAGATAAGCCGCTTACAGAAGAGCCAGAAATAACTATCTTGGTTTTATAATTGTCATAGATATATTTTAAGTTCTTTCCACCTTCCTTAGCATACTGAAACTCATCAATAAACAAATAATTATATTTCTTAACATAAAGGTCAATAAATGATTTAATGTCTTCATCAAATAATTCCAGTGTTTCTCTGTCTTCAAAATCTAAGAAAAGCGCTTCTTTTAAGTCTTTAAAAATATGTTTGAGCAGTGTAGTTTTACCACTTTGCCTGGGGCCTACAACAGCCAAAATTTCTTTCTTGTTAAGATATTTTTTTAGTTCTCTTTCCAAAAATCTATTTATATACATTTTAACCCTGCTAAAATTTTAATATTAATAATAAAAGTAGGGAATTATATATAAATCTTTCGGTTTTAGGATTTTTTAATGATTTCCTCAATTTTTTGCAGTTCTTCACTGCTGTCTATATCTATTCCAGTCCTGGTGGAACTTTCGATTCCATAGAAGTGGAATCCTATTTTTTCATAAAGTATTCTTTCTGCCTCTTCTATTGGGGGTTTTTTGAAGATATATTTTAATGCAAGACCAGATAAATGACATTTTGCAAGAGTAGCAAGAAGCTTCCATGCATATTTTCTTTGGTCATAAAGATAGCTTATTATTTTCTGAAATTCCTTATTTTTATTTATATCATCCAAAAAATCCCTGTCAAGCATAAAGATGCATCCATTCTTGACAAATTTATCCCCTAATTGGTAAAACTTGCCGCTCTTTACTCCTGGAAAGTTTTTTTCATAATCCTCTTTTAGGTAATAAGCAAGGTAGAAATCTCCATCCCTTCTATAGGAACATTTCTCAATAAAGTTATTAATGTGCTCTTTTTTAATTAAAGGGATATCAGATGTAGAAAAAAGGATTTTATTTGATTGTGATGCATTGCCACCTTCAACAAGATTATCAACAAAGCTTCCCTTGTCATCTACAAATTTTATTTTTTCTTTTCCTCTTTGGATATCTATCTTATTCAGTAGGTCTTCTTCTCCTACAACATAAATATTTTTAGTATAAGATGATTCTGCCAGTGCTTCCATAACATAATTAACCATTGGCTTTCCATCTATCTTAATAATTGCCTTGTAATCAAATTCTGCTTTAGTTTCTGGTTGTTGTTGATTTATAATTTCTGTTGGGTAAAAAGCATAAGGGTGTGAAGAATAAAAATAGGAAGAAGGGTATGTGATAGGTAGTAGACTTTGAAAAGTGAGTTTGCTTTTCCCTGCAAGCACAACTGCATCAATAGAATTTTCTGCAAAATTTGGATTATTGTTTTTGTTCATTCAAAAACCCCTGCTATTTTTTCTCCGCAAGAGCATTTGCTGTTTTTTATATTATTTTTTATTATGCCAAAGCCAGACCTTTCTATCAAAAGCCGATTGCATTTTGCACAGTATGTATTGTTTTCCTCTGCTGCAAAAACATTACCAACATAAGAATACTTTATCCCTACCTTTAATGCAATCTTCCTTGCCTTTTTCAGAATTTCAGGGCTTGTTTGTGGAAGGTCTAACAGCTTGTAGCAGGGATAAAATCCTGTGAAATGCAATGGAACATCTGCTCCAAGGTTCTCCTTTATCCAAATGCACATTTTCTCTATTTCTTTAAGATTATCATTCAATGTAGGTATTATAAGGTTAGTTACCTCAAGCCATATATTTTTATTTTTAAGAATTTTTAATGATGCAAGCACTGGCTCGATCCATGCAGAGCATATATCTTTGTAGAATTTGTTGTTAAATGATTTTAAGTCAACATTTGCCCCATCAATGTATTTGCACAGCTCTTTTAATGGCTCTTGGTTGATAAAGCCGTTTGAAACAATTGTGTTTTTCAGTCCTTTTTTTCTTGCCAGCTTTGCGCAGTCAAGCATATACTCAAAGAATACTGTTGGCTCATTATATGTATATGAAATAATCTTGCAGTTGTTTTTTAGTGCAAGCTCAACAATTTCTTTAGGACTGATTTCTTCTGTTAATATGCCTTCTGGCTTTGCTCTTGACATTGTAAAGTTCTGGCAGTGCCTACAATTAAGGTTGCAGCCGATTGTTCCAACAGAGAGTGCTTTTGAGCCAGGAAGAAAATGATATAATGGCTTTTTTTCAATAGGGTCTATGTGAACTGCGCATGGCTTTGAATAAACAGCAGAATAAAGCTTTCCATCTATGTTTTTCCTTGCATTGCAAAATCCATAAGAATCTTTTTTTATAACACAGTTTTTAGGACATAACAAGCACTGGACATTTCCATTCTTAAGCTTTTTGTAATAGCTTGCTTCTTTCATATTGAATTAGTAGTTAAATCAATAGTGAACTACCCCAGCTTACGCAAGGGGCTTCTTGCTTCAATGACGGAATTTGTCCTTGAAAGGATAGAGCTTCCATCTCCACAAGCGTTGATTCAGGCAGTTCCTGCCTTATCTTTTGCAAGCATAATCTCTTGATTTCTAATGCTGAGTTGTAATCTCTTGGTGCTATAAATCCACAATTAGGGCATTTATGCTCTCTTTCTTGTAGTTCCTTTGGAACTAATTTACCACACTGACTGCATCTCTGTGTTGTTCCTTTGTAATCAACAGGCATATATAACTTACCAGCCCATTCTGCCTTGTAAGAAATATACTGCCTGAGTTTTCCCCAGCAAGAGTCTAATATTGATTTTGATAATTTGTGATTGTGAACCATATTTGGTATTGGTATATCTTCCATAGCAATTGCATCATAATTATCTATATAATATCTTGACAATTTGTGTAAGAAATCTTCTCTTGAGTTGACTAATTTCTCATATTGCCTTGCCAACCTTATTCTCCACCTGTTTCTGTTATTGCTTCTCTTCTTTTTCTTGCTCATTCTTCTCTGCAAGTGAGCCAATTTCTCTGCTTTCTTTTTAAGATACCCGGGGTTGGTTATTTTGTTGCCATCACTATCATAGACGGTATTTGTAAGCCCTAAATCAATTCCAACAATCTTGTTTATTGGCTGTTGTTTTATTTCTTCCCTCCTTTCTTCTATTACAGAAGCAAACCATTTTCCTGATTGCATATGCTTTACTGTAACCTGTTTTATTTTGCCTTTTATGCTTCTATGGCATCTTATTGGTATGTTGCCTATTTTGGATAAATGTAAAACCTGGAATCTCTTCCCTGTGTTGATTAGCTTGAATCCTGACTGGTTGTAAGTGAAAGTTTTGAACCATCCTTTGCCTTTGAATCTTAACCTACCTACCTTGTATCCTTTCTTCTTTTTCTTGGATAATGCCTTGAGGTTAGAAAACAATCTATAATTCTCATACTGCAATGTTTTGGAATATACTTTTTTTAGTATAGGATTGCAGATTTTTAGGTTAGGAATTACTGACTGCAACTCATATTTGTTTATGTTGTCCCAGCTGTCAAACTCTGCAAGAAGATTATTGTAGGTTTGCCTGCATAGGTTTAGGGTCTCAAACAGATTTTCTTCCTGCTGTTTGTTTGGATACAACCTGAATTTATGGCTTATTTGCATTTTTCAATCCATACATAATCTCCTTCTTCTATATCACTATCTTTAGGAATTGTGATTAGTTTTTGATTATTTCCTTTATTCTTCCAAACTTTTCTTTTAATCCTCATAATATTGTATATAATATTAGGTTATATATATAAACTTTATGCCCATATGTCCAGTGTCCAATGGTATTAGCCTTTCATCCCCACCCTTTTGGATGGGGACTTCTCGTCTATGAAAATTAAAACCTTTGTTTTTTAAAGCATATTCTGCAAAAGATAAAACTATATAAATCAAAACAACTTCTTTATTTTTTTAGGATGTTAGTTTTTTTGAGAAAAATAATTGTTTCTAGTTCTAAAATAGGCTATTTATTCTACTTAATTCAAATTTGTTCAAAATTAACAGGAGGTGGTTTCTATTTCTGTAATTAAAAGTAAAAGCTTGTCAGCAAAGGAAAGATTGGTTTTGGCCCTTGATGTGGATGATTTCAAGTCTGCAGAAAACCTTGTAGGTTTGTTAAAAGATTATATTGGTGTGTTCAAAATAGGTAATCAACTTTTTACCTCTGAAGGAACCAAAATCATTAATATGATAAATAAAGCAAAAGCAAGGGTTTTCCTTGACTTGAAGTTCCATGATATTCCAAACACAGTAAAAGGCGCTGCTGAATCTGCAACCAAATTAGGGGTTTACATGTTCAATGTTCATGCCTCTGGCGGCTATGAAATGATGAAAGCAGCTGCTGATGCAGCAATGGAAACAAGCATAAAGCTTGGCATAAAAAAACCATTGGTTTTGGGTGTTACTGTACTTACGAGCATTAACCAAGAGATTCTGGAAAAGGAAATTGGAGTAAACAGGAATGTAAAAGAACATGTTGTTCATCTTGCAAAGCTGGCCAAATCAGCAGGGCTTGACGGGGTTGTTGCATCACCTCAGGAAATTAGGGAAATAAGAAATGCTTGCGGAAATGATTTTATAATTTTAACTCCAGGAATAAGGCCTGCTGGAGAAGAGCTAAATGACCAAAAAAGGATAATGACACCAAAGCAGGCTTTAAAACAAGGAGCTGATTTTATTGTTATTGGAAGGCCAATAAGAAATGCAAAATATCCAATAAAAGCAGCTCAAGATATATTAAAGGAAATGGAAGGGGAATAAAATGATGGATCAGGAAGAGATAATGAAAAAATTTGAAAAATCAGGAGCAATACTCAAGGGGCATTTTAAACTGACATCTGGCGTGCATTCTGATTCTTATATCCAATGCGCCCAGGTTATGCAGTATCCGGAATTTATCCATAATCTGTGCAGTGAACTTGGAAAAAAGTTTAGGGGAGAGAATATTGATGTAATTGTAGGGCCTGCAATGGGAGCAATCATTATGTCCCATGTAATGGCAAGGGTTTTGGGGCCATGGGTCAGGGCAATCTTTACAGAAAGAGAAAATGGAAAAATGACCCTGAGAAGAAGCTTTGAGATAAAAAAAGGTGAAAAAGTTCTTGTTGTGGAGGACATTACAACAACAGGAAGCTCTGCAAGAGAGGTCATAGACATAGTTAAATCAAGGCAAGCAGAGGTAGTTGGTGTTGGAGCGCTAATTGACAGGAGCGGCGGAAAAGTGGATTTTGGGATTAGGTATGAAAAACTACTGACAATAAAAATGAACACTTATGAGCCAGATGATTGCCCTTTGTGTAAAAATAAAATACCAATAACCAAGCCAGGAAGCAGAAATCTTTAAATATTATTTTAAATAAAATGTTGGATTTAAGCACAAGCATTGCAGGAGTAAAGCTCAAAAATCCAACAATCCTCTCTTCAGGAATTTTTGGAACAAGTTCTGAGCTCATAAAAAGAGCTTTTGAAAACAATGCAGGAGCAGCAACAATAAAATCAATAGGCCCTGTTCCAAGGGAGGGCAATAATAATCCTAGTGTTATTGACTTTGGACATGGGCTTTTGAATGCAGTAGGCCTTCCAAGCCCTGGCTATAAAAATATGGATATGGAATTTAACGAGCTTTCAAAAATAAAAGAGCCTGTTATATGGAGCATTTACGGAAGCAGAATAGAAGATTATGTTGAGATAACAGAAAATATAATAAAATATAATCCAAAGATAATTGAGCTTAATATATCATGCCCAAACAAAGAAAATGGAATGCTGTTTTCCCAGGATAAGGAATGTGCTGCTGATGTAACAAAAGCAGTGAAAAATGCTGCTAATGATGTTGTTATCATCCCAAAGCTTTCCCCTAATGTAGCTAATATTGCTGAGATTGCTTATGCATGTGAAAAAGCAGGAGCAGATGCAATAAATGCAATTAACACAGTGCAGGGAATGGTTATTAATATTGATGCAAAAAAACCTGTTCTTCATTATAAAAAAGGAGGGATGAGTGGTCCTGCTATAAGACCTGTTGCGGTAAGATGTGTTTATGATATTTACGAAAAGGTGAGCATACCTATAATAGGCACTGGCGGGATAATGAATGGAAGGGATGCTATTGAGATGATCCAGGCAGGAGCAAGTGCTGTTGGAATTGGCTCTGCTGTTTATTATTGTGGCATTGGTGTATTTGGAAGCATAGTAAATGAAATCAAAGAATGGATGCAGGAAAATAACTATAACTCAATAAAAGAGTTTATAGGAATTGCACATAAATAAAATGGAAAAAGAAATTCAGAAAAAACTCACAATAAAACAGATTATAGATGAAAATTACAAAACAAAAACCTTTCTCTTTAATGAGAATATTGATATAAAGCCTGGCCAGTTCATAATGCTCTGGCTTCCTTCTATTGATGAAAAACCTTTTAGTTTATCTTATAAAAATCCTGCTGCAGTTACAGTTGAGCTGAAGGGAAATTTCACAAAAGAATTATTCAAACTAAAGCAAGGAGATAATCTGTTTTACAGGGGGCCTTTTGGAAATGGATTTACAGCTTATTCAAAAAAAGCAATTGTTATTGCCGGCGGCATGGGCCTGGCAGGGGTTTCACTTCTTGTTGAATCCCTAAAAGATCCAATTGTAATTTTTGGCGCAAAACAAAAAAAGGATTTGTTTTTCACAGAACGCTTTAAAATGGATATCTGCACAGATGACAACAGCATTGGCTATAAGGGTTTTGCAACAGAAAGACTAAAAGAAATTCTAAAACAAGAAAAATATGATATTATTTATACATGCGGACCTGAAATAATGATGAAAACTGTTTTTGATATTGCAGAAAAATATAAAATCAAGTGCGAGGCATCTCTTGAAAGATTTATGCGTTGTGGAATTGGTGTTTGCGGAAGCTGTGCATGCAGAGATAAATTAGTTTGCAAGGATGGCCCTGTCTTTAGCTCAGATGATTTAAGGGAAATGAAGGATTTTGGCAGATATGCAATGTTAAAGAACGGAAGAAAAACAAGTTTACAGGAATATCATAAGTGGAGAAGTTAGATATCTTTAATAATAAAGGATTGTTAGATTTTGTTTTTCAAAAAATATATAAACTTCATCTTAAAAACATTATAAATGGAGTTAAGGGAAAGATTACGCAATAGTGAATCACCTGAAGAGAAATGGCTAATTCTAGGCAATGAAGTGCAAAAGCTGATTATAAACGAAGGAAAGATAAAGGAAGGAAACATGTTAGATGTAACAAGTTGCGTTAACTTGCGAGTTAATCCAATGTTTCGTTTTTTTGGTGAAATTATATCTGAAGCCTACACCAAAAAATATGGGCCAGATTATATTACAAATGTTCTAACTGTTGAATCATCTGGCAATATCTTTGCAGGAAATACTGGATTTGAGTTTTATAAATATACTATTCTTGCAAAAAAAAAGATTCCTAAAACTCTTGAGGGTGAGAAACTTTATTCCTCTAAAGCAGAATCATATACAAAAGGAAAGAAGTATACTATAATAGTTAAAAAGAGTTTTATTAAACCTGAAGATAGGATTCTTATTGTAGATGATTTTATTGCAAGGGGAAATGCAACCTTTGCATTACTTGACATTATTGAGCAGGCAGGTGCAGAGCTTGCAGGAATTGTTGCACTTATCACAAAGGATTATAGAGGCCAGGAAGGCTATAAAATATTAAGAGAATATGTTAAAGAATATAATATTAGTCATAAAAAACCTGGATCAAAGCCTGCATCACTGAACACGCTTGTCAGGATAACAGACATGAGCACTACAATAGAAAATATAAAATATGGTAAATCTCCTTTAATACTTAAATAAAATGGCTGAAATAGAATATAAAAAATTTATTGAGGAAAAAGTTAGTGAAATTAAAAAGCT
>CAYWLA010000031.1:0-12152 GCA_964458955.1 uncultured Methanosarcinales archaeon | reverse complement strand
GCGCAGGAGCCAATGCATTTTGCAATCTCATTAACAGGAGAGCCAACAATATATCCCAGACTTGGAGAATTAATTTCTGAGCTGCACAAATTAGGAAAGACAACTTTTCTTGTTACAAATGGCCAGTTCCCAGAGGTTATTGAAAACCTGAAAGAGCTTCCTACACAGCTTTACATTTCTCTCAGCTCAACTAACAAGAATGACTTTGAAAAATTCAACAAGTCCTACCTTAAGGACGGATGGCAACGCTTAAACAAATCACTTGATATAATGTCAAAACTAAAGACGAGGACAACAATAAGAATAACTGCAATGAAAGAAATAAATATGAAAGATGAGAAAGGATTTGCAGAGCTTATAAAAAAAGCAAGCCCAATGTTTGTGGAAGTCAAGGCATACATGTTTGTCGGCTCATCAAGACAGAGATTAAAGAAAGAAAACATGCCATTCCATGAGGATGTAAAAGAGTTTGCGAAAAAGATTGCAAAGCTGGCCAATTACAAAATAATAGATGAGAAAAAAGAAAGCAGAGTTGTATTGCTGGCCAAAGAAGACTACAAAGACAGGATTATGAAGTTTGATTAAATTTTTAGAAATCTTTTTATATCTGTAAGGTTTTTAACCTGATTATGAAAAGCAGACTAATAATTCCATTGATTACTTTATTTATTGGTTTTCTTTTGATTGGTGGGGGCATTACTGGCCATGTTGTATCAGAAAACTGCTGCTATCCTCCTGATTGCGAACCAGAGAATATGTGTGATTTTACAGGACAGCATCAAAGGTATTCTTCAAGCCTTGATATAGCTAACTATACTGTTTATATTGGTGAAATATTAATTTTTGTTTCAATCTTCATATATATTCTAATGTACCGGAACGATAAGAAATCTTAAAATAATCCTTATCTTCAGTTTACCAAATCCTAAAATTTGAATTAGAAACATTTAAATACTTAAATTCTTAAGATTTATATAATATTTTGCTTCAATTCAGGATTGGGGGGATTTACAGGCCTTAGTGGCCATCTTAAAGAGGTGCTATTATGAATCCAGAAAAAGAAATAGTCAATCTTTGGCTTAACAAAAAGGGTTTCTTTACTATTAATGATATCAATGCTGGCAAAAACAAGGTAATAGATATTATAGCAATAAAGCTTACTAATGGAAAGCTTGAAAGAGTAGAGCATGTAGAGGTTAACTGTTCTATAAGCTCAACCATTGTTGATAAGGATATAAAGGAATACATAAGAAAATTTGAAGACAAAACTGTCATAAAAAAAGTAAAGCAGGTCATAAAGGATTTTGTTGGAACAGAATTTGACTATGAAAAAACACTGGTTCTTACATCAAATAAAAAAATTGAGCTAAAGGGAATTAATGTTTTGAAATTTGATGATATAATTTATGAGGTAACAGATAATATTGACAAGCAGAACTACAGAAACACAACATTAAGAACAATACAGCTTATTAAATACCTTTTGATAGCTAATCCAGCTAATCTTGCAGAGCTGTTAAAAAAAGAAACAGGCAACAAGATCTTAAATCAGGGAACAAGGGAGATGTTCATAATAGATCTGTTAAAGCAGGATGATGTTAAAAGAATACTGGAAAAAGAATCAAATGAGAGAGTTATAGTTGATATCGTAAAGGAATCATCATTAAAGAGGCCGGAAAGGCTTGCAAAGGCACTTGAGCAGGATATACTGACAAACAGGACAAGGAACAGGTTTCTGAAATCATTGTTAGTACAGGAAAAAATAGCAAAGGCAAGCAAGACTATCCTAAAGCCAAAAAAACAAAAATCATTGCAGTATTTTTTCAAGAAGAAAAACCCTAAAGCAAAAGTTTAATAAATATCTCTTTTTAACTATCTAAAAAAGCGGTGATATGATGGATGCACTTTTTTATCTGACATCTTTGGCTATTATCATGGTCATAGGTATATTATGCACAATTTTTTCAGAAAAAATTAAAATGCCCAATGTACTTCTTCTGGTTATAGCAGGCATAATCATAGGGCATGTTGAGTATGAGGGTAATCCTTTAATTAATTTCTCACCCCTGTTCCTGACCTCTGTAGGAACCCTTGCCTTAGTAATGATAATCTTTGACTCAAGCTCAAGGCTAAAGCTAAAAGAGTTTGATACTTTCTCAATGAAAGCATTAAAGCTGGCAGGAATATTTTTATTGCTAAACCTAATATTCTTAACAGCATCTGTAAGCCTTATTTTTAATATCAATAACATATTTTTAGCAATGATGTTTGCTGCCCTGATGTCTGGAACAGCGCCAGATATTGTTCTTACTATGCTTAAAAACACAAAGAACAGGGTAGTAGAGCTGCTTAAAATAGAATCAATATTAAACACACCATTAATTGTTCTCATACCATTTATAATCCTTGATTTATTTAATGATTATGGTGAGGGATTATTTTTCTCAAAATTTATGGAAACCATGGGCCCATTTTTGCAGCAGTTTATTACAGGCATTGGTGCAGGCATTTTAGTTGGCATAGTTGTTTTTAAGATAATGAGAACCAAATATTCAGAGAATTTGTCACCTCTTGCTTTAATCACTGCTGCCCTTATAACCTACATACTTGCAGAAAACCTTAAGGGAAATGGGGTTCTTGCAGTAACAACCCTTGGATTGTTTTTTGGCAATGTTTATGTCAGGGAAAAAGAATCATTGCATGAATTTTCTTCCCTATTTGCAAACTCGCTTGAGATAATTGTTTTTATACTTGTTGGAATAATAATAAAATTTCCCCTTGATATATTATTTTTCGCAAAATCCATGCTTTTGTTTATGATATATCTTGTGATAAGATACATCTCTGTCCAGCTTTGCTTTTCAAAACTTAATTATTCAGTTAAGGAGAAACTTTTTATGGCGTTAAATGTGTCGAAAGGCATTGCTGTTGCAGTTGTTGTATTTATACTTGCCACTTATGACATATCTGGAATTGAGCCTATATTAAATTTAATACTTGCATTTATGATATATAGCATAGTACTTTCTACAATAGTTGTAAAGCTATCAAAGAAATTTCTAGGGGAAGAAGCAATATGATAAGGCTTGGTCCTGCTGGCTCTCCAATGAAAAGCACATTAGACGGGCTTGGTTACATAAAAGAGATAGGATTAAATGCAATGGAGGTTGAGTTTACTTATGGTGTAAGGATGCAAAATGAGCTTGCAGAAGAAATTGGAAAGCTTGCAGAAAAACTTGATATCAAGCTTAGTGTTCATGCACCCTACTATATAAATTTGGCATCTGCCGAAAAACAAAAAATTGGAGCATCAAAGAAAAGGATTCTTGACAGCTGCGAAAGGGCTAATTATCTTAAGGCAAGCCATGTTGTTTTTCATGCAGGATTCTATGGAAAACTAAAAGAAAATGAATGTTATGAAATGATAAAAAAAGAGATTGTTGAGATGCAGGATATAATAAAAGATAATAAATGGAAGACAGAGCTTGCGCCAGAAACAACAGGAAAAAAATCACAGTTTGGCTCTTTAAACGAGATTTTAAAGCTCAGGGATGAAATCAAATGCAATATTTGTGTTGATTTTGCACATCTGCATGCAAGAAATAACTCTATAATCTATCCTTCTGTTTTTGACCAGTTGTCTGGCTTGAGGCATATACACTCTCACTTTTCAGGAATAGAATTCACAGACAAAGGAGAGAGAAGGCATCTTGTCATGGAGAAAAATGATTTTTTGCCTTTTGCAAAGGAAATATTAAAAAGAAAATCAGATATAACTATAATATGCGAGAGCCCGGTAACATGGCATGACTCATTAAAGATGAAAAATATCATAGAAACCTTAAAAAATGAAAAAAATAATTATTGATACAAATTTCATTGTAAGCGCAATTAGGTTTAAGATAGACATATTTTCAGAGCTTCAAAGAATATGTGATTTTAAATATGCTGTCTGCATAGTGGATGGCACAATAGATGAGCTGGAAAAACTAGCTGAAACAGGGAAGCCAAAAGACAAGATTGCGGCAAGGATATCACTAGAATTAATTAAGAAAAAAATGGTTAACATAACAAAAACACCCCCTAAAAACAAAAGAGTTAAAAACGTTGACCTTTTAATTTTAAACTTGATTAAAAAAGAGGATTTCATAGTTGCAACACAAGATAAAGAACTTAAAAAGGAGATAAGAAAAAAAGGAGCCCCCATTATTGTTTTAAGACAAAAAGGGTACCTTAAATTGATTATTTAACAAAAAGAAGGTTAAAATGTTCTACAAAACACAATTAAAAGACCATATAAGGATTCCACCCCATTTTTTTGGGCTTAAGTTAGAGGACGCAATGATAGAAAGAATTAAAAAGAAGTATGAGGGGTATATTTCAAAGGAGTTGGGTATTGTAATTGATGTATCAAGATTAGATAAAATCGGTGAAGGAATTATTATCCCTGGAGATGGGGCATCATACTATGAAACAGAGTTTGAAGTAATAATTTTCAAGCCAGAGATGCAGGAAGTTCTTCTTGGAAGAATAAAGGATATAGCAGACTTTGGCGCTTTTATCAATATTGGTCCAATAGATGGCATGATTCACATTTCACAAACAATGAATGACTTTGTTTCATTCAACAAGGAGAAGACTCTCGCTGGCAAGGAATCAAAAAAAACCTTGAAAATAGGGGATAAATGCAGAGCAAGAATAATTGCCACAAGCTATAAAGATCTATCAAACCCAAAACTTGGCCTGACAATGAGGCAGACCGGACTTGGCAAACTTGAATGGATAGAAGAGCAGTTTGGGCCAAAAGAAAATAAAAAAACCGAAAAAAAGGTTAAAAAGAAATAAAATGGGTAAAAAAGTTTGTAAAAAATGCAGGATTTTTGTAAAAGGAGATAACTGCCCAGTATGTAAAGGCAACCAGTTCAGCACAAACTGGCAGGGCAGAATAAACATACTAGATGCTGATAAGTCAATGATTGCTGAGAAGCTTGGAATAAAAGCAAAAGGGGAATATGCTATTAAAGTAAGGTGAATTTTATGGAAATAATTGAAAAAAAAGAACATACACTATTATCAAGAACAGAAATTATAGCAAAAGATAGTTATACAGGGACAACACCATCAAGGAATTCTATTAAAGACAGGCTAGCCAATACATTGAAAGCAAATAAAGAGCTCCTTGTTATAAAGCATATTTATCCTAATTTTGGATTTAGCTCTGCAAAAATAATAGCTTACTTATACTCAAATAAGAAAGATATGGAAAGGATTGAGCCAAAGTATGCATTTAAGAAAGGGGTTTCTAAGAAAGAAGAGGAGAAAAAAACAGAAGAAAAGAAACAGAATAAGCCAGAAACCAAGGAGAAGGAAGGAGTGAAACCAGAACAAGAAAAACAAGATGAAAGCAAACTTAAAGAAAAGAAACCAGAGCAAAAGAAGGAAGGTAAAAAAGAATAATCACATAATAAATATTTAGAAAAAAAATCATAAATAAATAAAAAAATTCAATTAAAAATGGCAAAAAATAAAAAGAAACCACAGAAAGCAGTTGATATAAAAAGCCTTTATTCAGTAGAGGGAGGGGTTCTTAAGAGAAAGGCAAAATTCTGCCCAAAATGCGGGCCAGGAGTCTTCCTTGCAGCACATAAAAACAGATTAAGCTGCGGAAAATGTGGATATACTGAGTTCATAAAAAAACAAGAACAAGAGAAATAATTCTATTTGTAGGGCTTTATTTGATAACTTAAAATTAAAAAGAATTACTTTTCATTACTATCCAATCTCTGGAACACAAGAAGGTCTTCTGTTGTAAGCTTTTTTCCTTTCTTAATCTTTTCTTCAACATTTTCCTGCTTTTCTTTTATTATCTTTTCCTGCGTTTGCTTTTTTTCTTTTTTTGCGTTTTCTTTAGATAGTCCAAACTCCTTGTTTATCTCATTGATTTCAACAAGTTTTTTCTTTAATAAGTCATTAACCTCTGTCACTTTCTTTTTAAATTCAAAGAATTTCTTGTAAGAATCATCTTCTTCTTTTTTTAGTCCATCAATACTTTTAAGAAGATTTAGCATTTCCTCATGCTTTTTCTGGCTTTCATCAGCATTGACTTTAATATTTTTGTGAGCATCATCAGCCTCTTTTTTCAGTTTGTCAATTTCATTGGAAAGCGAGTTAGAGTCTTTCCAGACCCGGCTAACTTTTTCTGCTTCTTTGTATTGCTTTTTCTTTCGATTTATTTCCTTCATAAGTTTCTGTTCTTTATCAAAGGGCATTACCTCAGTTTCTATCTTCATCTCAAGTTTTTCAATCTCATGTTTAATCTGGGAAGGATCTTCTTTTAGGTTAAATTTATTTATAGTATCATCTTTTTCTTTGTTAACTTTTTTTATCTCAAAAATTTTGCCCTTAATCAACTTGTTGTAGTTTTCCCTTTTAGACTTTAGTTCCCTGACTTTTTTTGTCAGGTTATTTCTGCTATTTTTCAGTTCCTTAATATTTTTAAAAATATTAGAAAGATCATTGCTTGCTTTTTCTTTTTTCTTAAACCACTCTTCCTTTTGGTCGTCCAACTGGTTTAAACTCAATCTTAACTCAATTATTTCTTTTCTGCATTTGCTAAGATTTTTTAATAATTCCTTATTGTTCTTTTTCTCTGGCATGTCCTCTCACTTAATAATTAAAAATAAATAATTAACCAAACAACGAACCTAAACCAGCAGCTGCCTGATCCTGACTTTTCTTCTCTTCTTCTTTATTAGCCTCTGGTTTTGCTTCTCTCTTTTCTGCCTTTGCTTCAGCAGCTGGTGCTACCTGCATAACAGATGCTTCTTTAATTACTTTTTCAACATCAACCCCGTCAAATGCTGCTACCAATGCCTTGACTCTTGCTGCATCTGGTTTTACCCCAGCAGCCTCTAATACTTTTGTTACTGTTGCCTCATCTATTTTTCCTCCAGCCTTGTGGATTAACATTGCAGTGTATACATATTCCATTTTATTTGCCTCCAAATTTATGTTTAATTTTGTTGATCCTGATTTTCCTTAGTTTTAATTTCTTCTTTAGGTTTTTCTTCTTTCTTGATTTCTTCCTTTTTTTCAAGTTTCTTTGATTGTTCAGCAGCAAGTACATCTTCTTTTTGTGTTTCCTTAATCTCTTCACCCTTTGCAATTACTTCATCCTTAACTTTTTTCTTTTCATCTTTAGGTTTTTCTTTAGTATCATCAGCTTTAGCTTTTGTCTTTTGCTCCTCTTTTTTTACTTCTTCTTTTACTTTCTTTTTCTTATCCTCACTTTTCTCTTGTTTTGGTTTTTCTTTAATTTCTTCTGGTTCCTTGATTTCTTCAACCTTTTCAGCTTTCTTGACTTCTTTTTCTTCCTTAACAACTTCTTTAACTTTTTCTTCAGGCTTTTCTTTTGGTGCATCAGAAATATTTAATTTTGATTTTAGTGCTAGCATCTCTTTATTTGCCTTTGCCATAATCTCTTCCTTAACACCATCAGCCATTATATTCTGTGAAAGAGCAAGGCTCTTTGCTTCCCTGAAAGCCTTTGCTATCATTATTTCTGTTGTTTCTTTGGTTAAGAATGATAATTCGAGGGCAAGCCCAATAGCAGAATTATATGATATTTTTATCTTTTTGATAAACTCTTCTTCATCAATATTGAGTACATCTCTTGTAAATATTGTTCCATTGTCATAAACAGCTATTAAATTGAGACCAACATTCATTGGCTCAACACCTAATCTTACAAGTATTCCAGCAATAGCGGCACTTACCTTGTTTCCTTTTTTTACAACAACAGCATCGCTTTTAACAACAATTTTGCCATTTTCAATTCCTGTTTTTATGCCTGCTGATGCAAGCTCGCTTATAACAGGCCCTGGGCTGAATGGTGTTGGCCCTGCGCTAACTATGATGTCTTTTGGTGCAACCTGGCCTTGCTTTGCAGGAGCTGTTGACATGCTTCTCTTTAAGGTCTTTGCAAGCTTGAATGGATCATCTTTTGTAAATAATAATGCAGGCATGCCTGTTAAGTAATTCTTCATTTCTTCAATGCCTTTCTTATTATCTTTTACTTTATCCAGGACAATGTTCATAAACCTTCTTTTGGTCATCCTTATAACAACCTTGCCTCTGAGCTGCCCCCTCATCTTTTGCAGCTGAGCAGTTGGAAGGTTTTCCATATCCACAACACCAATAACAGGGTAAGAATTAACTAGATCACAAAATTCCTTTACAATTTTTTTCTTGGATTCGGCAACGTGAGCCATTTATAACACCTTTACAGGCTTACCCATTGTAAGCTTTAAAAATACTGATTTTATATTATGTTTTTCATTTGGAAGATGATGTGCAAGCTGCTCGTAAATGCTATATGCATTATCAGCTATCTCTTCATCTTTCATTTCTTCATTGCCTATTATTAATTGTATTATAAGACCTGTTTTTGCAGATATTTTTACTGTTTTTTTTAGATTTGCACAAAGTGCATTAAGGTCTGTTTTATCTGTAACAACACAGCCTGATTTTGGGTTGGGCATTTTTCCCTTTGGCCCTAAAACACGCCCAAAAGCTGCAGCAACCTTTGCCATTATATTTGCCTGTGCTATAAAGAAATCATATTCATTGCAGAGTTTCTTTGATAATTTTTTATCCACTGCATACTTCTGAAAGTCATCTGCTACAATAAAATTATCACATGATGACTTTGCCTTAGCTGCAAGCTCTGGCCCTACAAGGGCGCATATTTTTGATTCCCTGCCTTTATCATAATGTAATTTTAAGAAGAATTCTACCTGCTGCTCTGGCTTTTTAAGGTCTAAATCCTTAAGATTAACTATTAAATCAACCTTCTGCTTGAAATTTCTCTTCTTAGAATCTTGTTTTGCCTTGTTTAAGGCCTCTAAAAACTTCTTTTTATCCATTAAGCAACCTCCACCCTCCTACTGGCCAGAAAGGCCATTAGTTGTCGGGAATACTGTTATAAGCATTATTATTAACTTTTAATAGTAGCTTTTTGCTACTTTATAAACATTACTATTGTATATAACTTTTTTTACTCTCTATATTTTGGTAAGGTATCTCACCAAATTCACAGTAGCTGCATGTTGCATCAAGATTAATCCAGCCATCTTCTGTTTTGTATTTCTTCATGGCCTCATCAAGCTTTATCTGCACATACACATGATTAGGAATAAAAACAAACCTTGTTTCAATGCCAATGGCCATTTCAAGATTTGCCAAAAGAACTGCCATGCCGTCACAGTCAGAGCCTCCTGTGGCCAAAACTTCCCTTGCAGACTCAACATATTCTGTTCTTGGGTCACTAACATAATCAAAATTATCTCTTACAAAATAGAATATTGCCTTGGCCTGGCAAACTTTTTCGCTGTTGCATGACTTTGATGCAATCTTTGATGCTGTTTGTTTTATCAATTGGTCATTTGGGTCCAGCAAACTTAAAAACTCGTTTCTTGTTACAAATGTTGTGTTTCTTTTTTCTATTGTTATGTTTATAGGAAGAATACTTTCCTTTGTTGGAATGTTTTTTGGCTCAGGGTCAAGCTTTACTGAATAATATGGAACAATCCACAAAATCAGGAGTAAAACCATGAACAGCGCAATAATATAAACAAAAGGGCTTTTTCCTTTTTCTTCTTCCAGCTTTTCATTTAATTCATTGGCCTCAGGATTCATCTGTCCTCCAGTATGGCCTTATCTCTGTATTTTCAATGCTTTGCCTTTTTCCATCTGTGTATTCCTTTAGGCCTAACCAAGCTATCATTGCGCCATTGTCAACATTAAACTGATTTTCAAGTATAAAACATTTAGAGCCATTTTCCCTGCACATTATTTTTGCCATTTCCTGCAGTCTTGTGTTGCATGCAACTCCCCCACCCAGTAATAATTCTTTTTTATCGCAGTGGAACATCGCCCTCTCGCTCACTTCCAAAAGCATTGCAAAAACAGTTTCCTGCATTGAATAAGCAAGGTCTGCATTTGTGTATTTTTTTGAGTTAAACTTTTGCTTTAAATTAGTTAATATCCCTCCAAAGCTGACATCCATCCCCTTAACAATATAAGGCATTTCAATGAAATTTTTTCCATCTTTGCTTAATTTGTCAAGCTTTGGGCCGCCTGGAAATCCAAGTCCGATATGTCTTGCAAAAGCATCAAGAAAATTCCCAACCCCTATATCAAGTGTTTCTCCGAAAATACGATATTTTCCGCCCTCAAATGCAATGACCTGCGTGTTTGCTCCAGACGCATAAAGTAAAACAGGATCTTTTGCTTCTGTCAATAATTTTCCAATCTCAAGATGTGCAATGCAGTGGTTAACACCAATGATTGGCTTATTTAATATTAAGCTTAAAGACCTTGCAATCATTGCCCCTATGCGCAGGCAGTGACCTATGCCTGGCCCCTGTGAAAAAGAAACCAAGTCAAAATCACTTAGTTTTATATTGGCCTTTTCCAATGCCTCTTCAATTACCTTATCACAAACATCAATATGATGCTCTGCTGCATTAAAAGGAATTATTCCTCCGGACTTAGTAGTATAAGAGTTTATTACATTGGCCAATACTTTCTTATCTTTTACAATCCCCACACCGAATGTGTGGGCCGTGCTTTCTATTCCTAGGCATATCATAGAACAGAAGAAATAACATCCTTATTAAAATCTTTTTATTTTAACTATTTACAGAATAAATAAAAAAATAAAAAATCTAATCAAGAATATATGGATTAATCTTTGTCCATGCAATCAGGTTAGCAAGACCAACAGGAACCCAGTATGACTTTGAATTTGGGTCAGTGCCTGGTTTCACATCACTAAAATATTTTTTTAATCCTGGAATAGAACCAACTGGTTTTTTTGAATCAGATGTTTCTTTAATCAAATAACTTACATTTTGTTTTGGCACTACAAGCAATTGCCTTGTCTCCCATCTATGCTCAGGATTTCTTTCTATGCTCTCGACTATTTCATCTACTGTTTTGTCTATTTTAGCGTACGTCAATACCTCAACTTTTTCTGTTCCAAAAATATTCTTATCATATCCAGCAGAAAATGCAATTCCATTAAACTTAAATTCTTTTAAATCCTCTCTTGATAAACCTACCTCTTTGTCAATCTGGTGAACTATTAAATTCTCAAGTGGAATTTCTTTACCTTTATCACTTAATTTTTCAGGATCATGGTGACCTGCAGCAATGGCGTGATACATATTATCATATTCTGCAGTTGGACCCCTGTTTGCAATTAAGATGTATCCATCCTTAGTCTCACATATTGCATTTGTTGCAGGAGGGTTAACAAAGAACGCTTGTCTATTACCCAATAATTTCTCACCTTGTTCTATAAGAAATTTTTTGTAATCAGGATTTTCAGCAGCCTTTAAAAGAGTTGCAGCAAATGTTCCATAATTTCCAAGGGTAACTTCTATTCCTTCAGGGCTTAGACCTAAAAAGTTATATTGTATTCCTGGACCAAAACCCAATCTTTTATCTTCCATCTCTCTGCATATCTCAACATATTTGTTTAGTATTAACTCAACAATTTTTTCAGTTCCTTTTTGTACTCCAAATCTGTTTACTGAATCAAGGGAACAAGAATATTTTGGGTCTTTTGAATATATTTGAATTTTAGACAAAACATCTTTAAGCTCTTTTGCAGCTTCCAAGTTGTTAGCAGTTTCTGGAAATAGAACCTTATCTGATTTAACAATATTAAAATTACTTGCAACATCTTTAGGTATGACTGTTACATCAGGTAGAATAAGGTTTTTTTCTGAATAAGCAAATGGGTAAATCATATTTTTATTTATCATTTTACCTTCCAAAAGTTTTATCTTTCTTTGGTATGTATAAGCATATATAAATCTTTTGATTTTATTACTATTTATAAGTACTTAAAATATTGCTTTTATTTTCTAGAAAGAAACAAAAATAAAATGAAAACCATGCAAAGAATTAATTATTTTGTATTAGTTTAGAGCTCACGCTAACTAAGTTTTCATTATATCTTGAATTTAATGTTTCATAGAAATAAAATAAATGAAAACCATGCATTGGCAAAGTACTATGGGCTGTTGGAAACCGCGTGCTGAATGCCTCGCCGAAGCTTGGCACTTACACACCGGTCCCATTAA
>CAYWLA010000030.1:0-12345 GCA_964458955.1 uncultured Methanosarcinales archaeon | reverse complement strand
ATATCATAAATATAACATATTTTATATAATAGGTCAATGTTTAGCTCCGGGAACTAGACGATATTAGAACCTGTTTAGTAGAAACTAATTGATGATAATTTATTGATTTGGAGTTTTTTTGGATTTACCTGATACTGATGATGTAGCTATTAAGCCTATCCCGACAATGCCTATAACAGTTGCGATACCCGTAGCATTCTCTCCCAAAATATGACCATTCCACATTAAGAAAGCTCCTATTAAAGCCAATGAAATTCCTAATATAAATAAAGGTTTGTTTATGATAATTTTTCGTATTTTCTTCCGAAATACTACCATCAACCCTAATAAGACTACTGCTATAGCTAATAAAATTTTTAGTATCATAATAATTATATTTTTTAACAAATTATTTAGACCCTTATTCTATCCTACTAAAAAACCGCCTCTTTTACAAGACGATTCTCTTAAAAATATCCGCTCCCCAGTCCAAAGCTTATTATAACAATGGAAGATAGGGATTATATGGCTATGATGCAAGAAAAATTGTCAGAAATAAAACGATTGTGTGGGAATTTAAACCTAGCTCTCTATATACTTTAGCTAAGAAATCCTTTCTTTAGTCCGTCAGCTGTAATAATTTTCAATTCGTCAATATATTTTTGACATAAAGTTGGTATATCTTCGTTACCAACCCAATCGTCAAAACTATACCTGTAAGTTACTTTTGCTGGCACCTGTTTCTTGACCTTCCGGGGTTTTGGTTCGGATTGGTTTTCACTAATACTCTCACTAATAATATTGCCATTCTTATCCTTATGAACAATTCTAATTGACCCAATTGATACAGATAGAGAAAGTGCTTCTGTTAACGAAAGCGTGATATCTTTTCTGGTCTTCACTGGCTCTTGATGAATATTAAAATCCCGCTTATCTCTAAAGAAAGATATAATGAGTTTCTTAGAGACATATGTATCATACCAGTATAGACCCTTAGATTTAGTTCTAGCTTCCTCACAGGCGAATTGTAATACTGATCTTGCAGCTGATAGAAATGCGCTTAGATTATATTTAAAAGCCTCTGAATCTTCTTGGGTATCCAGCATTTGCTTGCAGAAATATTCAGCTTCTTTTATTTTTTCTTCCTCGTGCATCTTTTAAAATTTCTCATAAATTATATTTTACTAAACATTAAAAATCTTATCGTGCTTGATATCATTTTCCCAATAATTAAGCCTTTTGGACAAAAAGTTATTTATGGCATTTGTGTTTGGAGTTTTTGCTTTCACCTCTAATCCAAGTATTTTCAAAGTCGAGATTAGACTCAAAAATAAAGAGTAACGAATAGCTTTTTCGCTGAAAATTGAAAGCGGTATAGATGGTGATTCTTTTGATTCTTCCTTATCCATCTCCGTAAAAAATAAATCATTCATTTTTTTAAAGTCGCTGAATCCAAGTTTATTTACTCTGTAATTAACGGCAATTTGTGCCAAGGACATTAAAATATGCCAGTCTTTCCAATTTTCATTTCTTAACTTTTTCACAATCTCTAGGAATTCAGTCTGCTTATTGAGCTGCTTAAGTGTTTGTTTGATTGGAATAATTGATCTTTTATATCTTCTTTCTATTTTTTTAAGCTCCACTTTGTGGTTATATATATCAAGCAAACCATCTCTCCAGGAAAGAAACATGTGAGGTTGTGAGTTCATTTTAATAGATTTAAGATAATCAATTTGTTTCAGTGACAAAACTTCTTCGTATAGATCCTTCGGAGTTAAATCAACGAAAACCACTTCATAAGAATTCCCCGACATGACTTTTGATGTTAATCCTTGCTCAAACAATACTTTTATTTCTTCTTCTATCCTTTGCATGGGCAATAATGATAGTTCAGCAATAATCACAGTCGCAATCCCAAGAGTATTTATATGATAATCCTGGATCTCCAATTTTCCTCCGGGTGGCCCAGAAGGAAAAACCACAGACCACGCAGATAAATAATTCGAAGGAGATTGTTCAACATGAAAACGATCACCAAAGCTAATGCGCACTTCTGCATTTGTACTCAATAAGTAAAAATCTTTATCTGCAATTTCGGCCAAAATAATTTGAATCAAAGAAATTAGTTGTTCAGCTTTTGCATTATTATGTAATGAATTTTCCCAATAAAAATGCCATTTAATCCCGCACGCTTGCCATTGACTTTCCCTTTGCAGCCCAATGTCATTAAATAGTGGGCCCTTAAATTCGCTTTTGATTTTTTCTATCAATTCATCACTACTAACTTTTGCCCAAGACTTTTCTGCTATTGGAATTAAATCATTCTTTAATTCCTGGATGCCCCAACTATCAATTCTTTTTTTGACATATTCAAAAACCCTTCCTTTATCAAAAATATGAGTAACGGCATAAACAGTCGAGGAATAAAAAAGTATCTTCAAATATTCTTTTTCAGATACTGGATCATTCAGATCTTTAGAAAAAATCCCTAAAGACCTCAACGCGAAACCAGCATGTTCTATGAAATGAGCCCATTCGCCATTTCCATATTCAGTCTCAAAAAGCTCTATGAAACCTTTTGTTATAAAAGACTTCACCTTATCATTGTCTGAACGACTAGCAATAAAAATTACTGTCATTGCATAATACTTTGCAGCATACAAAAGACCTAATTCAAAATATATATTTGAAATGAGCATCATCGATAGCAATGAACCATATAATGTCTCGTTGGCAAACCAATTAACCTTGGCTCTATGGAGCTCACGCAAAGCTTCTAATAAATCCCCGTTCTTTTTGTATTCAAGAGCTCG
Source organism: uncultured Methanosarcinales archaeon (assembly GCA_964458955.1). GTDB lineage: Archaea > Nanobdellota > Nanobdellia > Woesearchaeales > CG1-02-33-12 > CG1-02-33-12. Next base: position 9,553 of record CAYWLA010000030.1, on the reverse strand, counting down.
ATCTCTACATTTATCTGCAACAGCAAAATTGCCAATTCGAGATGCAACTAATTCATCTACTTTTGCTGTTAACTCATTAAATTTTGGGTTGTTTTTAACGATAGGAATTATCGCCGTTAAAACGTCAGAAAACCGTTCAAGAGGGAAAAGTGGTGTTTCTTCTATAATAGGCACAATTTTCGACCACCAACTTAATGTTCTTTCGATGTCATGATCAATCAACGAAAGGCTCCCCTTAAGCTCAAATAATGTCGCCTGAATTGTTTTAGGATAATCTCTCTGCAATTCATCCTCAACATAGTCATTAATCAAACTCTTCCATTTTTTTAAGTCTTCTTCGGGAAAATCTGCTGCCCCTCTGAATAATGCGCCGATAGAATAAGTCAAAACTACACAAGCTTCTTGCGCTTCTATCTGATGACTAAACCCTTTATCCGCATCGAAATAACTATAAACGTATTTCTCCCAACCACGAAGACTCTTCATGCCTCTTATTCTTAAAGCTACTACCTCGTACAATGCTTTTCTCTTAAACTCTGATGAAGCTAAAGATATTTCTGAAAATTGTATCAATTTCTTTAACCAGAAAGGAAGGTCTTGTTTTAGGGCATCATCGAATAATGATCTCCTGGCTAAGGCTCTCACCTCATTGAAATCAGCATAATTAGGCCTAGCAGCCTTTTTTGATCCCCACCTTTCTTTTAATTTAAGATAATCTATATCATCAACTCCTGGAAACAAATCAGCTGGAATATGAAGGTATTCTTCAGCTATCCAGAATAAATCATTGGTAGCTAATTCTTCTGATAATGCCTCCCCATCAATTATTTCAAGCTTTATAAAATAAGTTTTAATAGCCCATTCCTGCAAATCATGTCTTTTAGAAATCGGGACATCTTTCAAAGAGAAATAATAAACTATATCTACCTTGTCGCTAGAAGAAGTAGCTTTTTTTATGTCATCTTTAATTTTTGACGGTACACTTTTTAATTGAGTAGTACAAGCAAATGCTGCTTTAGTTAAAATTATTTTTTTATTTTTCTCTAGGTACGGAACAACTTCAGGAATGATTGTGTATGTCTCGAAGTCTCTGCCCTGATCTCCGCCTGCAGAAACTGGACCTGTTGCCGGCAAAATGTTCAAACCAAGCCGCTTACGAGAAAAATGTCGGCAAATAGATTCAAAATCATAATGCGCATTCTCTGCGCCTAAATTATGTAATGAAAACTTTATGTGTTGTTTGATTTTTCTAAAATTTGACATAGCTTAACAAATAATGAATTGGGGGAAATCTATCTCCAAAATCCTACGTTGCTCCGAACACTGAACGAAATCCGAACTTTTTTCAAGGAAAATCCGCTTGTGGATTTTGAATAAATCCCGCCCAGCGTTTCCGTTCGCCTCCGCTTCGCTTCGGCGAGCAAAACAGGAAAATTTTCTAAACATTTTTTTAATTGCGCGCCGCCAAAATTTTTTCAATTAAGGAAAAGAAAATTTTTCTGTTTTGCCTTCCTCCTAACAGAGGAATTGTGGAAACGCTCCCGCCCCAACCGCGCCTTTGGCGCGGGAACAAACAGACAAAAATTCCCCCCTTGAACCCCTCTTCCGTCGCACTCTCGCTTGGGCTGACGAATTTTTTTGGCGTATAAGTTTAGCTAGCGCGCTTCTTAATTTTGCCGTGTTCATTCATCACACCTACACCAGTACCTTTCGTATAATCAATCGCTTCTTTCACTAGATTATTCGGTACGGCAAGGTAGCGTGCCTTGTTGGTCCCTTGAAGTTGACACACACCTTCTTTCAGTTTTCCAGCATCTATCTCAACCTCAATTGCCTGCGTGGAAGTTCGAATATCTACCCCCTTATCGGAGCGATACTCTGATTCCTTCTTTTCGGCAATTTCTTTTGCGATGCGATCATGTTTTGTAATCCCCATATTAATTTCTGTTTTTTAATGTAAGATTAACTTCTAATTTTACAACTCCAATTAGGAAAGTTGTCGCCTTTATTACGATTATTTTCCCACTGAAGCGGTTGTAGATTACTTATATCATCTGTTCCACCGAGAGATACAGGTTTTATATGATCGATCTCCCATCCCCATTGTTCCAACTTTCCGTACTTAGCATGTTGCATGTTAGCACCACAAATATCTTTTCGAAAACTTGAATATTTAGGATCAACCTTTCCTTTTTTCCAGACTTCCTCAATAACGCTTTCATCAAAAGAGGAACCGTTTTCCCGAGCGTTGAAATTTTTAGTCATATCTTTTTCTGTAAATTTTATTAATTATCCTGTCGACATCATGGATAATAAAAATCCATCAGGATAACTTAATTCTATCATCATTTGTTTGCCCCTGTCAACTCTGTTAAGTGTTAAAGGACTGTGGATAACTCTATTGCTTTACTTTGACAAAACCATTATAATTAAAATATGCATATTATACAAGAAAAATTATTAAAAGAAATTAACAGAAAAAATCTCTCGGGCATGACATTACGAGAGGTTGGTTATCTTGTTGATGAAAAATCTGCACAAAAAATAAAACATCACCTTACGCAGTTATCTAAGAAAGGATTCATTACATACAACTCCATAAAGCGAGAAATTAAAAAAGTGCAAAAAATTTCTAGAGAGGGCTTCGTATCCCTACCTATCGTTGGCGCTGCTAATTGTGGCCCAGCGACAATTTTTGCGGAAGAAAATATTACCGGATACCTGAAGGTATCAAAAAAACTAGCCCCTCGTAGTGGAAAATTATTCGTCTTGCGCGCAGAAGGTAATTCCATGAACAAAGCAAATATAAATAAAAAAAATATTGAGGATGGTGATTTTGTTGTGGTGGATGCAGAACAACAAATTCCGGAACCGGGACAGTATATTGTCTCAATAATCGACGAAGTAGCAAATATTAAAAAATTTGTCCCGGATCCACAAAATAAAAGAATTGTTTTAAAATCAGAGTCAACAAAAGATTATCTACCAATATTTATTCACGAAAATGACAATTATACAATTAGCGGAAGAGTAATTGATATAATTAAAAAATTTTAAAAGTATAAATTTTTTGGTATAATTTAAGTATTAAAACCTATGAACGAGATCTTTAAAATTTATAATTCAATCTGTGTTTCTTATGAAAATAAAGAGGCTTTATTAAAGAAACTGTTAAGTTTTTTTACCACAAAGCCCCTTATTGAAGATTCAAGAGATGATTTTTTATATAAAAATTTAAAAACTGGTAATAATATAGACCCTCTAAAAATTTTCCAATTAATCGGCCTTATACACCAAAAAAAACAAGAAACGGAAAAAATTGTTAACACCAATAAAAGAAAGCATTTTGGGATTTACTACACAGACTACTCTATAGCCAGATTAATAGCGAAAGAAAGTTTAAATGGTCTAGACTCCAACCAAATACTAAACTTTAATTTTTTAGAACCGTGCGCAGGTATCGGAATTTTTATTATTGCTTATTTAGACGAAGTATTGCAAAAATTGGGTAGTTTTAATTCCAAGGTCATACAAAAAATAATTAACCAAATATATTTTTCGGATATCGATAGTAAAGCAATTGATATTCTAGTAGAAATACTCCCACTTTATATAAAATCAAAGTATCAAACGCTTGTAGAAATATCTCCTAAAAATTATTACAAAGGCGACATACTTTTTAAGAATAAAAATAATGAAATCGTAAAAGTTGATCCCAAGATTATTTTCGGAGTAAATAATGGTTTTGATGTCATTTTAACTAATCCCCCATATAAATTGCTTAAGGCAAATGGAAATAAATATAAAAATGAGTTGAACGAAAACGAATATGCTATCGATATTAAAAAACTTATTTCTTTTATCAAAGAAAAATTAATATATAGATTCAATCAAGGAACATTGAATTATTATAAAATCTTCCTTGAAGAAATTCTTGAAAACTACACTCATTCCTCAAGTAGAGTTGGGGCGATTATCCCAATCACCTTATTAAATGATAAGCAAAGCGAACTTTTAAGAAAAAGAATAATAAATAAATATAAATTATTTAAGCTTTATATTATTCCGGAAAAAAATGAATTTTTTCCAGATATTTCTCAATCCTTTTGTTTTTTCGCTTTAGACAAAAGCGTTCCTGGCGATATCATCAAAATAAACCCACAAGTTATTAGTTTGCGCGACTTTGGTAATAAAGGCGTCGAGGTAAAAATTAGCCACATTGAAAAAATAAGCGAAATGGCACCCATCGTTATAGAAAATGAGATCGGCTGGCAAATATTAAAAAAATTAAATGCGTTACCAAAGCTGGGAACACTTAATTCTATCTACAATGCGAGGGGTGAGCTTGATCTAACATTGGATAAAAATTTTATTACGAAAGAAAAAACATCATTGCCATTATTAAGAGGAAACAATATAAGTGAATTCTCCTATACAATTGGTAATTATTATGCGGATGAAAAATTTATATCAAAGTTAAGTGAAAAACAAAAATATGTTCTTAAAGAAAGAATTATTTGTCAGCAAATTTCAAACATTCATTTAGAAAAGCGATTAAAATTCACGAAGATTCCCGGAAATATAGTTTTGGGTAATTCTTGTAATTTCTTAACGTTTAATGAATCTTTATTTAGTAATCAAGTTAGCCTTGACTATCTGTTAGGTGTGTTGAATTCCTTATTGTTAAATTGGAGATTCAAAATCACTAATTCAAATAACCACATAAGCAACTATGAACTTGCTGAGCTTCCTATTGTTATTCCGTCTGCTGCTAAAAAAAGGGAGGTTGAAGAACTCGTATGTGCGATAAAAGAAAAAAGCAATAAAGAGAATATCTATAAATTAAATATGAAAGTCTTCCATTTATACGGTCTTAACAATGAAGAAATCGATTATGTCCTCGGTAAGCATAAAAGAATGATGGAGCTTTTCTTTAGTTTCAAAAATAAACAATTATCTTACTATGGTGTATAATCACACAACTTATTCACTTAGTAAAAATGACTTAAGAATGGTTAAATCTGTTCCGGCGGGCGGTAATTGGCAGAATATACCATCAAACATTCCCTCAAAAAGATTAGAGCAAATTCGAAGATCAGGAGGAAGAACCACTCTCTACGGACGTTTATCTCTTAATAAACCTAGTTATACAATAACGACATATTTTAATCGACCTGGGAATGGCACTTACATTCATCCTATTCATAATAGAGTCATCAGCGCTAGAGAGGCCGCAAGATTTCAATCCTTTCCTGATAATTATATTTTCTTTGGATCGAAAACATCTTTATGCAAGCAAATAGGAAATGCCGTTCCTCCTATTTTTGCACTTGCTATAGCACAACAAACAAAGAAAAAAACAAAAACAAAAAATCTCCTTGATCTCTTCTGTGGGGCTGGTGGATTAAGCCTTGGTTTTAGTTGGGCAGGATATAATATTATTGCCGCTAATGATAATTTTAAACAAGCATGCGATACATATCGAGCTAACCACAAAAATACCCTCTTGATAGAGGGAGATATTACTAATAGAGATATCCTTCATAAGATTTTAGAGGTATCAAAAAAGAGGAAGGTTGATATTATTGTTGGAGGCCCCCCTTGTCAAGGATTTTCTCATGCTGGAAAAAGAATAATTAATGACCCCCGTAATTTTCTTTATAAAGAATTTGTAAATATTGTAAAAAAAATTCGGCCAAAAGTTTTTATCATGGAAAACGTTGAGGGTATCTTAACTATTAATAAAGGGGGAACTTACGAAGAAATAAAAAATAACTTTAAGAAATTAGGCTATTCCGTAGTGGGACATAAACTGCATGCGGTAATGTTTGGTGTTCCGCAAAAAAGAAAAAGGGTTATAATCATCGGAACTCTAAAAGGAGATCCTGAGTCATTTTTTCCAAAAGCTATTATATCCGATGAACAAAGGTACGTTACAACCAAAGAAGCAATCAGCGATTTATTCAATGTGCAGACTTGCGAGCAAAACGGTCCAATTAGGTTAAAAACTAAGCCTTCCGGCCTTTTTCAAAAATTTGTTAGAGGTTTCATTACTCCACAAGAATATCTTGAAATCTTTAGTTAAATTTTTTAGCGAGAACTTCAGCAACTATTTTAAACACATTGAAGAGCTGCGATAGTGCTCTTTTTTCATTTCCGTTTTCCAGATATTGAACAACTTCCTTAAGATTATCTTCTATTTCACTAGTAAACCGTTTCTTCAAATTTCTATTCTTTTTTAGGGAGTATTGTTTGAGCGATTCAAAGGAAATTCTGATATACCTTTCGGCATTATTTCTGTATTGCTTTTTTGTTCCTTTAGTTTTTACCATCTTTTTATAAAGTCCCGTTTTTGGCTCAAACTCTTCAAATTTTATCGAATAATCTGCATGTTCTGGATGTAAAAAATATTTGATAAGAAAGTTTTTATATCCCTTATCTGTTATATATGAAAATATAGAAAGAACACAATGCATGTTTTCCCTCATGAGTTTACTAAGTTTTAAAGCATCGTTATCATTCCTTACACGTTTTTTTAATAAATTCCAGACATACTTTGAGTGTGTAGATATTACACTCTCCTCTTTTTCTTCTTCAATTAATAACCTCACATCATTGAAAGTCATCCTGTTATTTCGTGCCGAGTTCGCAGCTCTAGATAACGGCCTGAATTTTGGGGCATGTCTAAATCCAAGGGAAATTGGTCCAAGATGATCAGGACTGATTCCATGTTTTTGAAATTCCTTCATTAACCAACTAGCTGCCTTCCAGTCACCTTCAGCCCAATTTTCATAAGCTCTTCTATCTTCACCGTATCGCGCAAGATTACTTTTATGACGGCCTTTATCATGCTTACTTCTGCAACAAAGATTATAGCTATGAAATCCATCCAGACGATCTGGAGCGTTACTCATAACACCAGGACTTAAGCCACCCTTTTTGTTTGGGTAAATATAGTCTAATTTCATTACTTTCCCACAAATTTGACATGGTTTTTCACCAATCGGATGTATTGCTCTTGCGGTTTTTGAAATCCAAGCATCATCTTTTGGTAATCCTAACTCTTTTCTTTTTTTATCCCACCATTTCCAACGCGCCAATCCTTTTTCGCTACTCCTTGCAACTATCCAACGTATTTCGCCATTTTCTTTGTATAGAAAAGGCATTCCTTTATAATTAGGATGGCTTACAATAAATTTCATGTATTTTTTAAATTTGGGATGCCAATTTTTTTTCTTCCTTGCCATATTATTTAATAAAATAGGAAATATCTTTTTTATAAATCTTGGCAAATTCTTTCAGCGCAATAACATTAATCCGTCTCTGTCCTGCCTCAACCTTTGAAACATGAGATTGTGTCTTGCCGAGAAGTTTGGCAACTTCCGTTTGCTCTAAACAAGCTTCTTGACGAGCTTTTTTTAATCGCTCAATAATATATTTATGGTCTTTTGAGTAAATTACTTTAGGCATATCTTTACTTATATTGTATATTCCATTGTGTTATATTCCAAATTGTAATATAATTATAATAATAAAGAAAGGTTCTATGCCTTGCTTGCACATGGGTGGTGTGGGGTAAGGATAAGAAGATATAAAATCCCTGCCAAAAAAATTCGTCAGCCCAAGCGAGAGTGCGACGGAAGAGGGGTTCAAGGGGGGAATTTTTGTCTGTTTGTTCCCGCGCCAAAGGCGCGGTTGGGGCGGGAGCGTTTCCACAATTCCTCTGTTAGGAGGAAGGCAAAACAGAAAAATTTTCTTTTCCTTAATTGAAAAAATTTTGGCGGCGCGCAATTAAAAAAATGTTTAGAAAATTTTCCTGTTTTGCTCGCCGAAGCGAAGCGGAGGCGAACGGAAACGCTGGGCGGGATTTATTCAAAATCCGCTTGTGGATTTTCCTTGAAAAAAGTTCGGATTTCGTTCAGTGTTCGGAGCCAGATTGTATGTTGTGAATTGTTTGCCTCGCCCCTGCGGGGTTCGGCAAGTGCCCTACAGGCGCTAAGGCCTGATTTTGAAAGGATTTGCCACGCTTTGCGTGGCTCAAAAAACAATTTCCGTTCCCGCAAAATACGGTTCGCTGTTGAGAAGCAACAGAATTCCGCTTTGTGAAATTACTCAAAAGCAATATTATTAAAAAATAATTTTTTAAAACTATGAATCGATTCTTTCTTTACATTAGAAAATCAACAGACGAGGATGACAGGCAGATTTTGTCGTTGGAAGCGCAGGAAACAGAGTTGCTTGAATTTGCGGAAAAGGAAAAATTGAGTGTAGTTGATATTTTCCGCGAGTCGCAAACTGCCAAAGATCCTGGTCGTCCGATTTTCAATCAAATGTTGAATAAAATAGAACAAGGTGAAGCCGAAGGAATTTTGGCGTGGCATCCTGATCGACTCGCCCGCAATTCTGTTGACGGTGGAAAAATTATTTTTCTAGTGGATAGCGAAAAAATAAGGTTTTTAAAATTTCCGACATTTTGGTTTGAAGCTACCCCACAAGGAAAATTTATGCTCAATATCGCTTTTGGGCAATCAAAATATTTTGTTGATAATCTTTCAGAAAATACAAAAAGAGGATTGCGTCAAAAATTAAGGCGAGGCGAAATGCCCGGATATGCTCCGCTCGGATATTTGAATGATTTGCGAACTCATACGATGATTAAAGACCCTGGAAGATTCTGCTTCGTTAAGAAAATCTTTGACTTATACTCAGCTGAAAATTATTCTCTGAAAGATTTAAGAAACAAAATTTTTGACATCGGTTTGTTGACCCGAAAAGAAAAAATGCTTTCCGTTTCAATGGTACAAAATATTTTGCAAAATCCTTTTTACTACGGCGTGTTTAAATACAATGGCGAACTTTACCAAGGAAAGCATGAGCCAATGATTACAAAGAAACTTTTTGAAAAATGCCAAAGTGTTTTATCTGATCGCTCCCGTCCGCAAAAAAGGAATATTAAAAAATTTGCTTTTCGCGGTCTCTTGTTTTGCGGAGAGTGCGGATGCGCCATAACTTCCGAAACGCAAAAAGGACATAACTATTATCGGTGCACCAAAAAACGAGGTAAATGTTCGCAACCTTACATCCGCGAGGAAATTTTGGCGGAACAGATAAACGAACAAATTCAAAAAGTTTCTTTACCTCCGTCTTGGGCTGACAAAATGATCGCGGAACTAAACAAAGACAAAGAGCAAGAAACCAAAGACGGAATAGTTTTTGCTCAAAATCTAAAATCTCAAATTAAAAAGCTTGAGGATAAATTGGATATACTTTTAGATACTCACTTGGACGGAACAATTACTAAAGATGAATACACCGCCAAAAAACAAAAAATTCTCAACCAAAAAATTGAGATTTCTGAAAAATTAAAGGATTTTGAGCAAAACGGCAATCATTGGCTCGAACCTGCCAAAAAATTCATTTTGGCCAGTAAACAAGCCGAAATGATCGCTTTGCGGGAAAATCTTTTTGACAAGAAAGATTTTCTAAAAAAGATTGGCTCGAACCGTATTTTGCGGGAACGGAAATTGTTTTTTGAGCCACGCAAAGCGTGGCA
>CAYWLA010000029.1:7044-12369 GCA_964458955.1 uncultured Methanosarcinales archaeon | reverse complement strand
TGCAAGGCTTATGCTCGGCTTAAAAGAGCCTGTTTCTATGTTATGAACTAATGATTCCTTTTCTGAGATTTTTTTTGCAAAATCCTTTTGCTTTAGTCCAAGTGATTCTCTTTTGTTTCTGATTCTTTGTGCAAAATCAGGAACAATAACCTGAATTATTTCTCTTTCCGGCTCAGCAGGTTTTTTAGCATATTCTTTTCTTTCTTCTATTGCTTTAACAGGCTTTTTTTCAACAACCTTTCCATATTTAGCGCAGTCTTTGCACACATTAAGCTCTGTTTCTTCTACTATTGCCCTGAATAAGTTTTCTGTTTCAGTACCGCAGAGGTCGCATTGCATAAGAATTCACCCCAATTATTTGTTATTTTATTGATATTTATATCTTTTGATTGGTTATGGTTATAATAATCTTTCTATTGCTTCTTGGGCCGTCAAACTCGCAAAAGGCAATTGACTGCCATGTTCCTAAATTTAATTTATTATCTTTTATTGGGATTATTTCAGATGGGCCTATTATTGCAGCTTTTATATGCGAAGCTGCGTTATTATCTACACAATTATGCTTGTAGTTGTTATGCTCTGGTATTATCCTGTTTAATGCATTAATGATATCCTCCCTTATATTAGCATCATAGTTCTCATTTATTAGTATGGCTGCTGTTGCATGAGCTGCGAAGATGTTGCACAGGCCATGCTTTACCTTCGACTCAGAAACTATTTTTTCAACTTCTTTTGTTATATCAATGAGCTCATTATGGGCATGTGTTGATATTACTATCTCTTTTTGCATTTTTTATAGATTTAATCAATAGTTTTTAATTACAGTTCTGATTTCCTGTATTTTATCTGCTGTTAATTCAGTTATTATCCTTCTTGCATCAACTATAAAGTCAGATAATTTTTCAAAGTCAATAAAAACCTTCTTGTTCTTAAGGTAATATTGATTATCTATCCTTAGTTCTTTATCATCGTCTAATGTTTTGTATGTTCCTTTCTTAAAAATATTCTTTTCCTCAAACAGTTTAACCAAAGCTAAAGTACAGTCATGTATCTCGCATTTTATCCCTATTTTCATTAAAACAGCATATACAGAAAAATATTCAATATAATATTTAGTTGTGGCTAACCACATATTAGACTGAACAGGGTATATACTTTTTAAAACCTTCATGCTTTCTTCTGCATTTCTCAAATATTCCTCAGATAAATTATCATTAGGCTCAATTAGCTTTATTCCATTCTTTTGATTCTTACACCAGCTTATTTGGCTCATACAAACCCCCTATAAACTTTAACACAGATTCAGTATTATTAAGGATTATGTGCTTTTTGTAAACCTCTTTTATGAATGTAAGACTAACTTCTTTTAATGTCTTTGCATGAATTAAGTGAATTTTTTTCGAATATATATCTTCAAATTCCTTTATTTCATCTTTAACATTTTTTCCAATAACAAAAAGATCAAGGTCATTGCCCTTTTTTATGCCATTAACAGAGGATCCAAATATTATAAAAGTATTATCTCCAAAAAAAGAACTTAGTTTTTCATATAATATGCTTGCTAAAGGGTTATCTTCAATAAACTCTTGTGTTTTTTCCTTTTCAGCTATTGTTAGATAATCATAAATCAGCTTATTTTTGAAATTAAGGGCGTACTCTAAAAACTTACCATGTTTTTTTTCAGAAAGAATATTTTTTCTTACTAATTCCTTGATGTAAGGCTTAACAGTCTGATGAGGCTTTTTTAGCTCATCTGCTATTTCTCTGAGATAAACCCTCCTTGAATAATCCTCTAAAAACAGGCCCATTATTCTTGAATAAGTAACTTTTTTTACCATTTGGTAAAATTATTTACTTATAGTATTTAAATCTTTTGTTTTAATAAAATTTTAAATATAGTTAATTATTTAAATATTATGTTGTTATTGTTTAAAATGAGAAAATATATCTTATTTTTGGTTTTTGCAATGATTTTTGTTAGCGGATGTGCTAATGTGCCAGAGGATGCAGAATGCTCTAAAGATTCAGACTGTGTTCCAGCCAGCTGCTGCCATTCTGATAGCTGTGTTCCAGATTCAGAAGCCCCTAGTTGCGAAGGCATGATGTGCACTATGGAATGCAAACCTGGAACTCTTGATTGCGGCCAGGGATTTTGTGAGTGCATGGACAACAAATGCAAGGCCATATTAAAATGAAAACAATAATAGTCAGCGGAACACCAGGAACAGGCAAGACAGAGATAGCAAAAGAACTTGCTAAGAAGCTTAAATACAAATATATTGATGTTAATAAGCTTATTAAGGAGAACTCACTTTCAGACGGCTATGACAAGAAAAAAGAATGTGAAATAGTTGATACAGAAAAATTATCTAAATTTCTTATTGATTTTATTAAGAAGTCAAAGCAAAACCTGGTTATTGATTCCCACTTGGCCCATTATCTTCCTAAAAAATACATTGATTTGTGCATTATAACAAAATGCGGGCTTAAGGAGCTTAAAAAAAGGCTTGAGAAAAGAAAGTATAGCAAGGAAAAAATAAGGGAAAACCTTGACTCAGAGATATTTGACATCTGCCTTAATGAAGCAATTGAGAAAGGCCACACCATCCTGATAATTGATACAACTGGAAAAAAAGCAACTGAGCTGCTTGATAAGGAAACAATTTCAATTTTACAATAATTTATATAACAAATATTAAAAATATAATTAATTATTAAAATTAGAGGTAATAATCATGGAAAATGCATCACTATTCATAGAATTTATGGGAGATTACCCTACAATAAGGGTTTTAGATTATTTATTAACTGAAAGGGACTTAGATTTCTCAATAACAGACATAGCAAAAAATGCAGGAATCGGAAGATCTACATTATACAGGATATGGAATGATTTAATAAAAAATGAAATTATAATTTCAACAAGGATAATTGGAAAAGCAAAATTATACAAACTAAACAAAAATAACATCAAAATAAAAAAACTTATAGAAATAGATGACTATTTGATATTAGAAAAATTAAAAAAATATTCTGAAAAACAGAAAATTAAAGTTATTGCATAGCAATTTTACAACAAATTTAAATATACTTAACCTTTTTTTCTGATTTATGAAGAAAAACCTCGCTGCTTTAGAGTTAAGCTATGCTATTAAAGAATTAGATGTTTTAATAGATTCAAAACTAGACAAAATATACCATCCTGATAAAAAAATGCTTTTGCTGCAGTTTCATATAACTGGCCAGGGCAAGAAAATATTAAGAATTTCTGTTCCTGATTATATTTACCTCGCTGACTACAAGGAGAAAAGCCCTGAAAAGCCATCTGGCTTATGCATGGTGTTAAGGAAAAACCTTGAGCAGTCAAGATTAAGGTCAATAAAACAGCTTGGAAGCGAGCGGATAGTTGAATTATTATTTGAGAAAAAAGAAAAGCATAAGCTCTTTATTGAGCTTTTCAGCCCGGGAAATATTATTTTATGCAAAGAAGATGGAACAATAATCTCTGCATTGGAAACAAAGAAATGGAAAGACAGAACAATAAGAGGGGGAATTGAATATGTTTTTCCAAAGCGGGAAATAAACTTTTTTGATTTAAAGAAAACAGAGCTGAAAGAGCTTTTGAAAAGCACTGAAAAAGACTCAATAGTTACATGCCTTGCAATTGGCCTTGGATTGGGAGGTGTTTATGCAGAGGAATCTTGCTTACTGGCAGGGATAGATAAGAAAATTAGTCCAAAGAAAATAACTGAGGATAACCTAAACAGTTTAGTTAAGGCAATTAAAAGCCTATGCAATAAGAAAATAAATCCTTGCTCTGTTTATGATGAAAAAAATCTTGTTGATATTACCCCATTCAGCATGGAGCTGTATAAGGATTTTAAGAAACAGGATTTCAAGAGATATAATGAAGCTTTGGATAATTATTTCACAGGCCAGGTTAAGGAAGAAAAGATAGATGAATCAGAGCTTGCCCATAAAAAGCAAGCTGACAAATTAAACAAGATAATTGAGGAGCAGAAAAATCAGATTGAGCGCATGGAGGCCTCAGTTAAAGCAAATAATGAGAATGCAGAACTTATCTACACTAATTATAAGCTAATAGAGAGTATAATTACAGAACTAAAAAAGGCCAGAGAGAAATATTCCTGGCAAGAGATAAAGGAAAAGCTCAAAGGCCATAAGATAATAAAAGACATAAACGAGAAAGAAAGCACAGTTATAATAGAAATATAAGGTGGGACAGCTTTCTGAGTTTCCCATTCAAAAGAACAGTACACCCCAAAACGTAGGCCTGCTTGACTTCCGAGTTCGAGATGGGATCGGGTATTACCAAGCCACTATGGCCGTCCACATATTGCAGAAGTAGGGGCCTATTTATAAAGATTTTGTTTTAGTGATTTAAAATAAGGCATTTTTACTGAGTTTCTGAAAGACTTACGGATTTATAGACTTTGCACATATATTATAGAGTTAAGTAATTATCTAAGTCAATTTATATAATAAATAATAATCAAATTTATAAACAAATACTTTTTTTGAGCTTTTATGATATTTCATATAGATATGTCAAATAATTATAAACAAAAAAGTTATACTGTTATTGCATTGGTTAGTGTTGATTCCAATAATAAGAAAGATAACCAACTTAAAAAAGGCATTGTATTAACAGACCCATTAAGAAATCAACTAATGAAGAAGTATACTGATGTCCAATTACATGCAGGTTTAATTTCAATTTTGTTAGAAGATTTGGTTCCTTTCAAAAGAGCAATAATTTGTCCAGATATCAAACCTATCGAAAAAGTGTTTGGTTGTATATGTAGTTTACACCCTGAACTAGTATTTGGTCATTTGAAATCGTTATCCGAATTAAGAGAAGAACTTGGAGATAACAAATACAAATCCGAAGCTGATGCTTTTGCTAGAAGGATAAATCGTAATTTTAAAAAGATAAAAAATATACATAGAAAAAAATCTTTTTATGATTTAGTCATAATTATAAATTCCAATAAATCACTATATTATGATTGTTTTTTAAAAAAATTAGAAAAATTGAGGAGATTTATCGAGAGCAACCGATAAACACCAATTTCTTGGTTGGGATTAGGCATAGCCTCTTTTACACTCAGTAAGTCTCCTCTACTTACTTATGTAGTATACTAATATATAAGACTTTCTGTGATTTAGTATATATATTATAGTATATTATAATACATAGATATACATAAATAGATATATAAATATATATTATATATCCTTATTTTAAACTATTTTCTAAAAAGCAAAATAAAAACTTACAGAGGTTTAGTTTAAAGAAGAAAA
>CAYWLA010000029.1:0-6944 GCA_964458955.1 uncultured Methanosarcinales archaeon | reverse complement strand
CTATTTTCTAAAAAGCAAAATAAAAACTTACAGAGGTTTAGTTTAAAGAAGAAAAACTTAAATTAAGCGAACCTTCCAGAACATATGAGAAGTTAGTATCAACACATTTAGTTCAATGTTTTCCAGCTGTTTGTGCTTGGAAACTGAGTGAATATTTATCTCCTAAAACTGTTGAATTTCATCTTGATTTTTATGAAGGACATATCTTTGAGGGACAAGAGAGACTAAAACAGCTGGGTTTTAAAATTTTTACTTATCCCGGGGGAGATTGTTCTAATCCAATAATATCTACTGCTGATTTGTTAGTAGGCCTTTTAGATATGAGGTTGAAGAAATCAAATAATTACTTACTTTTTGAAAATATAAGACCTGCTTTACCAGAATTTGGAGAAAATCTTTTAGTATATCCTATTTTGAACAAACATTTACATTTTATAACTCCTTTAGAGAAAAAGACAATAAATGTTATTTCTTTTATAAAGCATCCTGTTTTTTGGGTTTTTAAAGGAGATTCTTTAATTGATTCTGGAACTATGAAAAGATCCCCAACTTTTAGGAATTTGATTGATTTTGCTTCATCTCAATACGGCGTTGTTAAGATGTTTGAAAAGGGCAAAGATATAGAATATTTTTTTCCAGGAGATTTTGGCGTTTATATAAATTCTGCTGGCAAGGAATTAATAGATAATTATGTTTCATTAGGTAAATCTTTCAAACTTTTTGATTTGAACACCATGGTTTCAAAAATTCCTGGTGAAAAACAGAAACATTTAAATATGGCTAATGATTAATGCATACTACGACATTAGCCGTTAGGTTATGTCTACTGTGTAGGAAAAATTGATAACCCTTTTTTCTTTATTTTCTTTCTTAATTTACTATTTCCAAAAACAACCTTAGATTTCATTTTTTCCAGAAGAAATCAGGCCTTGCTAAGTATTTCCTTACGCCTTCTGGGTCCCATATCCAGCAGATTTTTCCCTCTCTGTCAACAGCTATTTTATTGGATTCTGAAAGATAATTAAAAATAACACAAAAGGTTTGGTACATCATTTTCTTTGGAAGATTTTCCCATAAGCTTCTTTTTTTGAACTCTCCCCCGCGCTTTCTTATAAATTCCTCTACCATCAGAACTGTGTCTAATTGAGGATAGTGCAAAACCTGCTTTTTTATTGTTTTCATCATGTTATATAAGTGTATATAACCAGAATATATAAATTTTTCTATTTTCAATACCATCTTATTCAGTATCAATAAAAGAAAGTATATAAGTCTCACGCCACAATGTCCAGTGCCTAATGTTTATCGTCGGGAAAGATTTTCAGATGTCCAGTGAAAATTTCCGAGAAAATTAGCAATATTTCTTAATATCTTGTTTAGAATGTATATGTATTTCTTTTTCAGAGCTCAGGTGGCCTTCCAAAAATCCTTTCTCAGCTAATCTTGGGAAGACATCATACTCTAAGCTATGGCCCCTGTAACCTAAAATCTCTGGCTCTGCAGCAAACATGGATGAAAACCCAATGTAAACATCTGAATGCTTTGGCTTTTGCTCAAACTTCAGTATCTTATTGCCCTCTATCTTGACAATCCCCTTGCTTGAGGGCTTTGGAGAGCTTGTAAGCATTAAGGTAACAATTGCATTCTGCCTCACATGCTGGTTCCATAGTTCTTCAATATTTATCTTGTCAAAGATAATATCACCAAAAACAACAAGAAAAGAAGAATTAACCTTTCCGTTCAAAAGCCTTAATGAGCCTGCACTCCCGCTTGATTCCTTTTCTTCAATATAGTTTATCTTAACATCATATGACGAGCCATCTTTAAGTATATCAAATACACTTGTAAGGATATTTGATCTTGCAACAATAAAAATATTTCCAAAATTATTCTGCCTTAATTTTTTAATAGCTTTTTCTACGATAGTTGTTTTTCCTATTCTCGCTGTTATCCGGTATTCATTTTCAGATATTTTCATGCTTTTCTCGTCACCACCTGCTAAAATAACAGCTGTCCTGTTCTCACCAAGAGAATTACTCACAAGGTGCTCAATTGCCTGAGATCTATTTCTTATAATAACATTATCAACAACAGAATCTATTCTTTTCAGTATTCCCCTATCAATTGTTATGGAAATTTTCTGCTTCATAACATTACAAAAACATAAGAGATATATAAACTTATCGCATAAAGTAGGATAAAGGTAAGATATTTAAAGAACCTTTATGTTTTATTCAGAAATGGCAAAGATAGTTAATGAAAAAGGCAAATATAAGATTCTTGCTGAGAGAATAAAGGATGTAAATGTAAATTATAATTCTGAGCCCTATGATGGTTACAGCCAGGAAAGCAAGGCCAAAATAAATGAAATGAGAGAAAAAGCAAGAGATGACCCAAGCCTATTTGACGGGCCAGGCGTTAGATTATCAGCATATTCTTTTAATAATAGAGAACTTAACTTAAACCTTGATTATACAACATATTTCTGCCATGTTATAACAAGAAAGAATATTAATGATGAAAAAGATTGCGCAAAGTGGTTTGGTTGCTCAGGCATAACTCTTTCAAAAGATGGAAAAGAATATTTGATGTGGGTTGGTGATAAAAGCCCATTAAATGAGATTGGCCCTGGCCAGGTACAGCTTCTGCCGGCAGGAAACATAAATCCAATAAAGGATTTTGGACTTGATTATGCTGTCAAGAGGGAATTATATGAAGAGGCGTTGAAAAAAAAGCCATTATATAGAGCACTTAAAGACAATTTTGAGATAGAGCTTTTAGGAACTAGGAAAAGAAACCTTAAGCTTGCTGGCAGTATAAAAAGGCATTTTCTTGATTTGGATAGTAAGATTAAGCTTTGTGAGCCATACATGCTTATGGATATGCTTGAAATAAGCTCATTTAACCTTGCGCACCTTGTGTTTCTTGACATGAAAAAGCAGGAGATAGAAGATTCTTTCAAACAAATTCTGGATAATGAAAAAGAGTTTAGCAGTATACAACCCTTGAAATTTAAAAAAAATTATTTAGGGGATTATTTAAAATCTGAATTCAATAATTTAAGGCCTCAGGTAAGAGCAACAATAGATTCTTCATTAAGAAACTATGATTACCTGATTGAAAAATTAGAGAAATAAATATTAAAAGAGGAAAACAATGAAAATGAAAACATCAAACAAAAAATTCAAAATTTCTATAATAGGAACAGGATATGTCGGCCTGATAACAGGGGCAGGCCTTGCAAAGCTCGGCCACAAGGTAATCTGCGTTGATATTGACCAGGAAAAGGTTGACAAAATCAACAAAAAGGAGCCGCCAATCTATGAGAAAGGGCTTAAAGAGCTGCTTACTGAAGTTGTTCCAAAAAACCTTGAGGCAACAACTGACCTAAACAAGGCAATATTAAATTCCCAGATAACTTTTATATGCGTTGGCACACCTTCAAGAAAAAAAGGAGACACTTATTTTAAGCAGCTGGATACTGTTTCAAGGGAGATCGGAGCTGCATTAAAAAACAAGAATAAGCCGCATCTTATTGTTGTCAAAAGCACAGTTGTTCCTGAAACAACAGAAAAAATGGTTATCCCTTTAATCGAAGAAAACTCTGGAAAAAAATATGGAATTCATTTTGGCGCTGTCATGAGCCCTGAGTTCTTAAGAGAGGGCTCTGCACTGGATGATTTATTTAACCCAGACAGGATAGTCATTGGCTCTTCTGACCCAAGGTCATTAAAAACAATAAAGCAGCTTTACAAAAACTTTAAATGCCCTGTTCTTGAAACATCTTTCAAAGAAGCTGAGATGATAAAATATGCCTCTAATTCATTTCTGGCAACAAAGCTTTCGTTTATCAATGAGATTGGCAATGTATGCAAAAGGCTTGGAATAAACACAAATGTCATTGCAAAGGGAATGGGCCTTGATTACAGAATATCCCCTCACTTTTTGAGGTCAGGGATCGGCTTTGGAGGCTCATGCTTTCCAAAGGATGTATCAGCACTTGTTTTTAAGGCAACCGAAGTTGGCTACAGCACAAGATTATTAAGGGCTGTGCTTGATGTTAACAATGACCAGCCATTAAGGCTGCTGGAGATTCTGGAAAACACAGGACCTCTTAAAGAAAGGAAAATTGCAATTCTAGGGTTAACATTCAAGGCAGGAACAGATGACATAAGGGAGAGCCCTGCCTTAAGCATAATAAAAGAGCTTTTATTGGAGCAATCCAAACTTCATATTTATGACCCTATGGCAATGCCGCTTGTTAAAAATATCTTTCCTCACTTAACTTATGAAAAAACAGCGCAGGATGCAGTAAACAACTCAGACATAGTTTTAATACTTACAGAATGGCCTGAATTCAAGAAAGTCAATTATGGTGATAAACTTGTTATTGACGGCAAGAATTTATTTGATGGCAATAAGCCAAAGAATTATGAGGGAATATGCTGGTAAATTCAGCAAGATTTAAATATTAATTATAAATAGGTGATAAAATGAAGGTAATTATTCCATTAGCTGGAAAGGGAACAAGATTAAGGCCGCACACATTCTCAAAGCCAAAGCCATTGCTGAGGGTTGCTGGAAAAGCTGTTTTAGGGCATATAATTGACAAGCTAAAGCCATTGGATGTTGAAGAAATCATTTTTATAACAGGAGACATGCAGGAAAAGATAAAGGAGTATGTAAGCTCTAACTATAAGTATAAGGCAAGATACATAAAACAAGATGAATTGTTAGGGGATGGATATGCCATAAATCTTGCAAAGGAATATATCAAAGAGGATGTCCTTATTGTGTTTGTTGATACAATTTTTGAAACAGATTTATCCAAAATAAAAAATATTAAGTCAGATGGAGTAGTCTGGGTCAAGGAAGTTGATGATCCAAGGCGTTTTGGTGTTGTTGTTTTAAAGAATGACCATATTAAAAAAATAGTGGAAAAGCCGGATGAGCCAATCTCAAACCTTGCACTTATAGGGCTTTATTATATCAAGAACAGCTCTTTGATGTTTCATTGCCTTAGTGAAATAATAAAATGCAACCTAAGGTCAAAAGGCGAATTCAGGCTTGCTGATGCACTTAGCCTGATGATAAACAATGGCGCAAAATTAAATGCCCTCGAGGTTGACAAATGGCTTGACTGCGGAAAGCCTGAAACACTCTTAAGCACAAACCGCTACCTCCTGAAAAATGGATTTAACAAAGAGATAAAAACAACAAACTCTGTTATTATTGGCCCGGTTTATATTGAAGACAAGGTTCATGTAGAGAATTCTATCATAGGGCCTAATGCTTCAATAGCATCTGGCTGTGTGATAAAAAATTCCATTGTAAAGGATTCTATAGTTGGCGAAAATGCTGTTATTGAGAATGCTGCCCTGAATAAATCACTTATTGGAGACTGCGCCCTGATTAAGGATACATTTAGCAAAATTAATGTTGGGGATAACTCTGAAATAGATTTTGAGTAAGATGCTTATAACATATCATTTTTTATTTGGACTTATTGTTTCTTTACTGCTTTACCCTGTTTATGGCATTAATGTTCTGATAATATTTTTTACAAATATTTTACTGGATGTTGACCATTATATTCTTTATATTTTTAAATTCAAATCTTTTGATATAGTTAAGGCGCACAATTATTTTTTTAATGAGAAAAGTCCGTTTCTCTTATTTTTTCATACAATAGAATTTTTGCTTGTTTTGTTAATATTGTCTTTATCTTTTAAATTAGTCTTTTTTGTTCTTATTGGTGTTGTAATCCATCTTTTGCTGGATATTTATGAAGAAATGAGAGAGAAGCATATTGGAAGGTTTCCTTCAATAGTCTGGTGGTATTTAAGAAAATAAATATTTTGATTTTGAAAAGCTAAATTATAATAATAAGACAATATGGTTTGATATTTTAGAAAATGAATACGGAAAATATTTATTGATACAGAAAAAGGAAAAACAAGGAAATGAATGGGTGCATAAACATTCTATTACTATTCCTTTGGATCAAACAGAGAATTTTCTTAAATCATTGGATAAAGTATTGCATTCCAAGCGTATGAAAAAATTGAAAGAATAAGCTATAATCAAAAGACAAAGTATTCGTTGACAGAGGAGATATAATCTGCAAAGAGGATGAGCATTTTTTTATTGATTACTCTATTCTTAGAATTCCAGAACCCCTTTTATCTATAATCTCTAATTTACCAACCCCTGCATTATAATTCTTTTGCATCATTTTTATTGCACGCAAGATACTATTTTATTAACAAATAATAGGTGTATTTTCCTACACCTTTTTGTTCAACTAACTTTTTAGCGGCTAAATCTTGTAAATCATTAAATGCTGTTCTAATTGAGCATTTAGTAAGTGATGAATATTCTGTTCTAAAGATTTTTTTATGTTTACTTAAATAATTTAAAACAATTTTTTGCCTTTCATTCAATTTTTCTTTATATTCTATAACTGTCTCTTGGTATGGTCCTGTAAACTTAATGACAAAATAGCCAGTGTTTTCTTCAAATCTTGGTTCAGGCAGTTTCCATTCCTTCATTGATTCTCTCATTCTCAAAATTCCAGAGCCCCTTTTATCCATCAGCTTTCTCCTTAAAAAAACATCAACAATAATTTTATTCCTGCTTTTTGGCTTGTAGTCTAAATTTTCTATAGTTAATGGTCTTAACAGTTCTCCAGGGGAAATAACTTCGATTCTGTTATCAAACATCCTTATCTTAACGCTTCATTAACGCTTCAAAATGTAATATGCAGCTTTCTTTTTGCCTCTTATTTAACAGCAAAACCATAATCATCACCTAATCATCACCTTTTTTGAAAACATAATGTTTTGTTTTGAGACTTCCTTTACCTTTTTAAACTATTTATCGAACGCAAATCGAACGCAAATCGAACGCAAATCGAACGCAAAGTTTTATTTAAATACATAGTA
>CAYWLA010000028.1:10603-12389 GCA_964458955.1 uncultured Methanosarcinales archaeon | reverse complement strand
TTAAAAATTTTCTTCTATCCATTTTATGTTATGCACAAAAAAGCGAAAACCAGCACCTTTAGGTGCTGGTAGGAGTTTTCTGTGGATTTTTATGGTTTTTGTTGAAACTATTTAATTACCTTAAACATAATATTTTTACTATTTCTTTTAAAATTATTAATTATTTTGTTTGTCATATTAAAATTAAACTGTGGATAAAGTATATTAAGATTATTTACAGCTTTATTGTGAAGTGATGATGATTCATCGTAGAGATTGACCAATGGCGTTTTTATACCATGATAATTACTAAGTTTAATAATTTCTTTTACTCTCTTTTTTCTTATTTCATAAGTATTGGTGTGTTCTAAATTATACCATTTTAAATACCCTTCTTTGTCTTTTGGAACAACTATACCTAAATTTTTTATATTTCTTGATATCCAGGAATTACCCATCATTAAACAAGGAGTAAGGCTAGATATACATGTTATATAATTATAATACTTATCAATAAAATTATACGTTTCTTCAAATTCTTTTTCTCCTTCACCAGGGTAACCAATAATCAAATTTATATCTACTGTAATCCCCACTTTTTTCAAGCGTATTAGAATTATTTTTAAATCTTTAACTCTAAATGGTTTGTTCATTAATTTGAGGACTTTATCTGAACAACTTTCAACACCAAATACAAGGTTTATACATCCTGCAGATTTCATTTTTTTTAGGATATTGTAATCCATCCTTTGATTAACCATCCCTTGTGCACTCCATTTAATTTTAAGATCTCTTTTTACAATTAGATCACATATCCTTTCAAGGTGCTTTAAGTTTCCGTTGATAATAAGATCCCAAAAATTAAATGTTCTTATATTATTATGTTCAATATGATATTCTATTTCTTCAACCACCTTTCTAGGTGAACGAAGACTATAACATCTTCTTTGCATCCAGTCTACACAAAAATTACATCTGTTTATGCAACCTCTACTGGTAAGCATAGGTAAAATTAATTCTTCATATTTAGATAAATCAAATTCAGAATAGGTTGGAGCTACGAGAAAATCAATATTCTCTAGTGGTTTTGTCTTAATAAATATAACCCCTTCCTTAGAAATAAATGTTTCTAGAATATTATTAAAATTTACATTTTTTTTGTTGCAATTTATAATATCAGGTATTACATGTTCTGTTTCTCCAATAATTGCAATATCTATATAATCTTTTATTTTGTGACTTAAAATATAACTTGGTTCAGTGCCAGGTCCACCAATACAAATTTTTAATTTATTATCTAAATTCTTTAACTTCTTTATTATTCCATATGTACAATTAATATTTGAGGCATTAATTGAAAAACCAACAATAAGTG
The DNA here is from genome assembly GCA_964458955.1 of uncultured Methanosarcinales archaeon. Classification (GTDB taxonomy): domain Archaea; phylum Nanobdellota; class Nanobdellia; order Woesearchaeales; family CG1-02-33-12; genus CG1-02-33-12. The sequence goes on along the minus strand of CAYWLA010000028.1, from coordinate 11,035 downwards.
GTTTCTTCTCAACAACGAGATTCAATACTTTTTCTATATAATCATTAAATATATTAAACAATTTTAAGTGAAAGTTTCTATTTATCCAATCATTAAAATTTTCTATTTTCCAAGCCCCCTTATATTTTTTTTTGGCTCTATTATACAATTCTATATTCATATCAATTACTTCTGCTTTTAATCCTTTATTTTTAAGATTAGAAATTATATAAGCTAAACCTAATGGAGGCATTTTTGTATCCCATGGGGGGCAGATTATTAATAATACATCTAAATCGCTTGAGATTCCTTCAAATTTTTGTTTGATTAATTTCTTTAATTCATTCCTATTTAATTTTTTATAATATGATTTTATTGTAAACTGGCTCTTTTTCATCTCTAATTTATTATAAAGCTCATTAATTTTCTTTTTTATTTTTCCAATGTCCCAAT
>CAYWLA010000028.1:0-10503 GCA_964458955.1 uncultured Methanosarcinales archaeon | reverse complement strand
TTAGAATATTATCCAAGATTTTTTTTTGCTCTTTCTCGTAATAAGTTGTTTTTATATTTCCTTTATTTAAGAAATCAATAATCCCTTGTGTTAACTCAAAATCTTTTTTCAATTCTGTCAATCTTTTTATTTTTGAATTTGCCTTTGTTGCTTTAATATATATCTTATTATCTAATCCTAAATGTTTATAAAGTCCATAAAGATTATTTTTTTTATTTAACTCTTCATAAAGCTCATTAATTTTCTTTTTTATTTTTCCAATGTCCCAATTTAGAATATTATCCAAGATTTTTTTTTGCTCTTTCTCGTAATAAGTTGTTTTTATTTCCCTCTTGTTTAAGAACTCAGTCATTCCCTTAATTGCCCTTAAATCTTTTGAATAATTCAGCACTTCTTTCTCATTACAACTTAAAGAACTCATTTGTTTATGTATCTCATTATTTCTTCCTAAATCATCACATGTTTTGTAACAGTTGATACATTTAAAGAATTCATTATTTTTTTTAAAATTCTTTGCCATAAATCTGAACTTACTGTATTTCTCAGAAAAAAATATCTCTTTAAAGTTCTTCTTTAAGATATTCCCCATTGGCTTTTTATGTGCTTTTAAACAAGGGATAACATTACCATTAGCAAGAATTCTTGAGAATGTCCAACCAACATAACAAGGTATAGAATTAACTGCCTTTTTATCATATAATCCTTTAACACTCATTGGGTTTGATATTCTTTTAATAAACTGATTAAAGCGGAAAATAATAAAATTTCTTTTGGTTTTATATTTCTCTTTTAATTCAAGGCTCTTTTTTAAAAGCTTTTTTCTTTGCTTTTCATTCAATAATAAAATATCTGTTTTTCCCTCAACAACATCAATCACTGAAAATTCAACAGAATCTGCTGTTTTATATGCAAACTCAACCATTTTATCTATGTTTTTATAATTTAAACTAGAAATAACATCATAAATTTTGATTAATGGTTTTTCTTTTCCTAGTTTATGCTTTAATCTTTTAATGAGTTTAAGAATCTTTTCTATCTGATAAAATATTTCCTTTGTTTGGTTTGGATGAGTTTTAACATAAGTATTAGCATCACCTGCCCAAAGGCTGACTGCAATATGATCCACATCTAAATCAACTAGCTTTTTTGCAATCTTTTCATTAATTAGAGTAAAATTTGTGTTAATATGACAAACTAAATTATTAGTTTTTATATACTCTATGATTTCCATTATTTTGGGGTGCATAAAGGGTTCTCCGCCGCCGCCTAAATAGATTTCGTTAGTTCCATGTTTCTTTAATTCATCAATTAAGCTGATTACTTTGTTATAGGGTAAAGTTGCTTCTTTTTCTTTTCCTGAAATCTTCTTTTCTTCCAAAAGTGGAGAATTGCACCAACAACCAATGCAGCTATTGTTGCACTTGTTGGTTAAATCTATTTGTATAAGATTTGGAAATGTAAATGCATGCTTTCCATCAACAACACCAATAAGATCTAACCGGTTATCATAAAACTTTTTAAGAATAAGGTTTTTCTTTGGTATTTCCCTTTGTTCTTGCTTTTTTTTATTTATATCTTTTTTTTTGAAAACTTTAGATATAATTCTTCTAGCTGTATATTTTGGTCCATGCTCATTTAAGCATTTTTTTAGTACAATTAAAGAATTATTATTTTTAACTCTTTTTTGACGGTGTTCTGCCCATGCATTGTAAGCCTTTCTAACTGCATTTTCCAGCTCTTTTGAACTTAAGTTTGATGTTTTAATAACACTCTTGAAATTACCATCATAATCCGACCATTTTTTTGAGACAAGCATACTTCTTTTATCAAGTTCTTTATAATAGCTTGTTCCTGGGAAGGGGGTTGTTATTGAAAACTGTACTGATTCAGGATTCATCTTTAAAGCAAAATCTATTGTTTTTTGTATTGTTTCATTTGTTTCTCCAGGAAGGCCAAACATAAATGTAAGATGTGTTTTTATGCCAATTTTGTTTGTGTATTTTATCATCTCTTCTGCTTTTTTTAAATCAAGGTCCTTGTTTGCGTTGTCAACGAGTTTCTGCACCGCAGACTCAATGCCATATTTTATAGCATAAAGCCCAGCAGATTTCATTTCGTCCAGAAGCTCCTTATCCATTAGGTCTGCCCTTGCCATTATTGCCCAAGGAACATTTAGCTTTCGTTTTTTGATTTCATCACATATCTTAAACATCCTTTCTCTTCCTATGTTAAAGGTATCATCATCAAAATAAACTGATTTAAAGCCCTTTTTTCTTACCAAGAATTCCATTTCATCAACAACATCAACAGGATCTCTTGCCCTGTAATTGCTTCCATGATACATTATCTGGGGCCAAGCACAAAAGATACATCTATACGGGCAACCCCTTGAGGCAAGCACCTGTACACTTGGCTGGGGTATTCCCCCAGGACAGTCATGATACTTACGCATTGGCAGTTGTTCTCTTAATGGCCAGGGCAACTTATTAACATCTCCTAATGGCCTTTTTTTGTTTATTATAATTTTATCTTTATTCCTATAAATTAAGCCAAGAACCTTGTTTAGATTATCTTTATTTTTAAGGCAGTTAACAAGTTCTAATAGTGTAAATTCATACTCTCCAACAAGCACAAAATCAATAAAACTGTTTTTTTCTAGGAATTTAGGGCTTCTTATATTCATATCTAATCCAGACAAGACAATCTTTATACTATTGTCAAGTTTTTTAATCTTTCTTGCACAGTCCAAATCTATCTCTAAAGAAGGTGTTGATACCTCAAACAGTATAATATTTGGTTTATAATCCTTAATTCTACCTAAAAATTTTCTATCATTCATGCCCTCTGCAATAGCATCTATGAGCAGAACGTCAATCTTGTTCTTTTTAAGGAGAGATGCAGCATAAGCTAAGAAGAATGGGAATGGTATATAATCTTCCTCTTCTGGTATCTTTAGGTGGGGCCACCTGCTTCCAGCCCTAACTCCCTTTATTCCATTAACAGACCATGGCGGATTTGCCAGTAAAACTCCCATTTATAAATAAACCCCCTTTAAGTATAGTAATTAACTATAGTAAAGGTGTTTCTATCAAAATATTTAAATAGATTTGTATCCTGTTGGCAATATATTAATTTACAAGATTTTTATATAATTTTATAATTTTTTATCAAATTTTTTCTAATTGAATATCATCAAACAACAAATAACCATTATAGCCAATCATTATACTAATTCCAAAAGCTCTTGCTTCATATGGAATAGTAAGAGTTATCTCTTTTTTAATCCATTTCTTTGAATCGTTACTTTCTATACTTTCTAAGTTATAAAAATCTCCATATTTATCCAAAGTTAAAATGGACATTTGATGTTTATCGCCTTTATACCAATAACTTAACCTTAAGTTGGTTTCTTGTTCAATACCCATCCAAATTCCACTTTGAGCATCATATAAGTGATCACTATATATGTTATCTATGATTACAGAATTAGATTTTGTGTTATAATAAATTCTACAAGATGATTCAAGGCAAGTTATTTGAAGACTCTGTGGAGAGGAATGATAGGCTTCTTCATTCAAAGTTATATTAGGTGTCAACTGATTATAAAATTGATTTCTTTTATATGTACTCCAATGATTTATTCCTTCAGAAAAATCTGAATTTTCTAAACCTTTCATTTTAATAAAATAATCTTCAATCTGAATAATTGCTCTATTATTGTTTTGTTCCATATATCCTGTTCCATCCAAACCAAATTTCATAAATTCAAAACCTTTGTTTATATGCACATAGATATAAATAATTATGACAAGTCCAATCAAAAAGATAATAATTAGAGTCTTACAATTAATTTCTTCTTCATCTTTTTCAAAGAACCCAGTAATTTTCTCCTTTATTATTTTTATAAAACCCCTTTTTCCCATAAAAAACCTCTTTTTAAAACAAATTTTTAATTAAAAATATAAACCTGGGCTAAACTATTTAAGTATTTTGTTTTTAATTCTGATTAAGTTAGTCAATCTTGAGTTGGAATCAGAGCATATACAAATAAAGTTTTAAGATCCCATGATTGATAAATCTTATTCTATAGGAAATAAAATGATAATGCAATAAAATTGTGCCATAAAAACATTTATAAATACCCCACTTTTTAATTGATTATGCTTTTTGAACAAAACAATTCAATTGAAAGATTTGGTGAGAAAATAGGGTACATATTTGCATACTTCTTATTTACAACAATTCTATTTTTTATATTAAGATTATTAAATAAGATTCCTGATTCTTGGCCATATTTTTATATAATAATAATTACCTTTCTAATCGCTTTGCTTGGAATTGTTATTAAGAGGTTTTTGGAATGAAGAAATTAAAACAATTTTTCAATGGCTTTCAAAAAGGAATGAAAAGTTTTAGTGATAATATAACCTCCATTATTAACTTTCTTTTGCTGTCAATTGTTTACTTTATAGGAGTTGGTTTAACATCAATAACTGCTAAGATCTTTGGCAAGCATTTCTTGGATACGAAAAAGAAAAAAGATTCATACTGGATCAATTTAAACCTAAAAAAGAAATCAATTGAGGAATATTACAGGCAGTTTTGAGGATAAAAATGTATATTTTAGGAATAAGCTGTTATTATCATGATGCATCTACTGCATTATTGAAGGATGGTGTTATTATAGCTGCTGCTGCAGAGGAAAGATTCACAAGAAAAAAGCATGATGTTTCATTTCCTATCAATGCAATTAATTATTGCTTGACAAGCCAGAACATTAACATAAAAGATATTGATTACATCGGTTTTTATGAAAAGCCTTTTATTAAATTTGAAAGAGTTTTATCACAGCATATAGAAATGTTTCCCTTAAGCTTTAAAACATTTATCAGTTCAATGCCTTCATGGATAAATGAAAAAATAAGAATAACAAGAACAATAAAGAAAAAATTAAAGTATGAAAAAAATATACTTTTCATAGAACATCATATGGCCCATGCAGCTGGTTCTTTTTTACTCAGTCCCTTCAAGAAAGCAGCAATAGTTACTGTTGATGGGGTTGGAGAATGGACAACAACAGCTTATGGTATTGGTAATGAAAATAATATCCATTTAATAAAAGAAATCAAATTCCCAAGTTCTTTAGGGTTATTGTATTCTACAATTACAGCATATCTTGGCTTTAAGGTAAATAATTCTGAATATAAGGTTATGGGCCTAAGCCCTTACGGACAGATGGATAAGGAGAAAAATCAATATTATAAAAAACTTAGGAATGTAATTGATATTAAGGACGATGGAAGTTACAGACTTGACATGAGTTATTTTGTTTATCATTTTGTTGGTAGGATGCCATCTAAAAAATTATACAAGCTTTTAGGTGGCCCAGTAAGAAAGCCAGAATCCGAAGTAACTCAAAGACATAAAAATATTGCAGCAGCATTACAGATGATTTATGAAGAAGTGTTATTTAAAATACTAAATCATGTTTACAACAAAACCAAATGTGAAAATCTTGTTTTGGCAGGTGGTTGTGGATTAAATAGTGTTGCGAATGGAAAAATTTTAAAGAACACATTATTCAAAAGATTTTGGACCCAGCCAGATCCAGGAGATGGTGGTACAAGCATAGGAATAGCTTCTTATATTTATCATATAATTTTAGAACATAAAAGAAAATTTGTCTTAAAAAATGTTTTCTTAGGCCCAAGATTTTCAACCAAATCAATAAAGAAATTTCTTGATAAAAACAATATCAAATATTCAGAGTTTAAAGATGAAAAAGAGCTAATAAAAATAACAGCTAAATTGATTTATAACAACAAAGTTGTTGGGTGGTTTCAGGGCAGAATGGAGTGGGGACCGAGGGCTTTAGGCAGTAGAAGCATATTAGCAAATCCATGCAATCCAAGAGCAAAGGAGTTACTAAACAGCAAGGTAAAACATAGGGAAAAATTCAGGCCTTTTGCTCCAGTGGTTTGTGAGGATGATGCACTAAAATACTTTGATTGCGATGAACCTATTCCGGAGCCCACTGATTTTATGTTGATGATTTATCCAATAAGAAAGGAGTGGCACAATAAAATACCTTCTGTAACACATGTTGATGGTTCAGGAAGGCTCCAGACAATAAGAAGAGAGCAGAATTCTCTTTATTATGATACAATAAAGCAATTTGGCAAACTTTCAGGCATTCCAATTTTAATCAATACATCATTTAACATAAGGGGAGAACCAATTGTCTGCACACCCTTTGATGCTTATAAATGCATGATGGGAACAGGAATTGATTACCTTATTATAGATAAATTTTTAATAAAAAGAGAAGACAACCAAAAAGATATGTGGGACAGTGAGAAATATGCAAAAGATTAATAAAAAACAAATAAGGATAACAACCAAGCAGAAAATAGGGCTAATTCTCTTTGGAATTTTTCTGGCATTGATTACTCTTGAATTTGGGTTGCGAATTGGGGGGTTTGTGGTTTCTTATGGCCAGAGTGCAGGAAACAGGATAACTGGAATGGCTGCTTATGAAAACCAAAAAACTTACACAATATTATGCCTTGGGGAATCAACTACTGCAGATCTTTATGGGAATAAGAATTCCTGGCCTATACAACTTGAGATTATATTAAATAATAAAAGTTCAGAAACTAAGTTTAAGGTGTTTAATGAAGGTGTTGGAGGAACTAACACAGCATTTATATTATCACGATTAAAAAATAATTTAGACAAATACAAGCCAGATATGGTAATCACAATGATGGGGATTAATGATAGAAGCTTAAACATTATATATGAAAAAACCTTCAAAGTAGAGATAAATCTATTATTTAAGGATTTAAGGATATGTAAGTTAAGCAAATTGTTATGGGTAGCTTGGAAGAATAAAGTACAATATAATGTTACTAATAATATTAACACATTAGAGAAACCAGAATCAATTAAAGAAGATATGTATACGGAGGATGCACAAAAATATATGGGATTAGGAAAGATTTATCAGGAAGAAGATAGGTTTGAAGAAGCAGAAGAGATGTTCAAGAAGGTCATTGAAACAAATCCAGGTGGTGATAGTGTCTATACTCAATTGGTACATGTTTATCATGGTCAAGGTATTTCTAATAAAGAAATTGAAAAATTTTATAGAAAAAATGGATTTGTAATTAGGGTACAAAATGATATTTCCTATTTTAATATAACTAAATATCACTACCAACAATTATATAAGGAATTGAATAAAAAAGGGATAAAATATATTATAATGCAATATCCAACCTTAGATATTAATAAATTAAAAGATATGTTTGAGGAAAACGAAGATATAATCTTTGTAAGCAACAAGGAAAACTTTAAAAAAGTCTTGGAAACTGGCAATTATGAGGATTACTTTATTGATAAATTTGCAGGTAACTTTGGACATTGCACTCTAAAAGGAAATAGATTAATAGCAGAGAATGTTGCTGATGCTATATTAAAAGAATTAAAAATTAATTAAAATAAAAGATGAAAAAAAGAAATTTATTAATTTTATTTGTTGCATTAGTCGTATTAATAATCCCTTTAATCATTAGGGAAACAAACAACAATCAAACTAATCAAAAGTTAACACTTGAAGAACTAAGGTCTTTGCCTTATTTAACTCATACAAAAGAAAAAGCAGATGAAACTGAAAAAGGCGTGGTAAAATATGACCCAGAACTAGCTTTTGAGGGGTATAATTTATATAAAAATAAATTAATTGATATGAAAGGAAATATTGTTCATTTATGGTTACGGCCTGCAATTCTTAGTATCACATTAAACAAGGAATATGTTATTATACTATCACAAGATAACACGTTAATTGGTATGTATGATTGGAATTCAAATGTAATTTGGGAAAAAAATTTGATTAGTCATCATGGCATAGGATTATCTTCTGATAATACTATTTTAATACCATCTAAAGAAGTACATGAATATAATGGAAGAAAAGTTGAATTTGATTTGATAATAGAATTATCCCAAGATGGAGAAGAAATTTCCAGATGGTCAACTTATGAAAATTTTGACCATATAAAGAAATTTCATGAACCATCAGAGTTAGATAAACCAGCATATGTTCATATCTCTAGTAAGAAAGATTTGATTAATATTTCCCTCATTGTTGGAGGAGATTTTGATTATTACCACTTAAATTCAATTCAAGTACTGCCAGAAACACCCATCGGCAAAAAAGACACTCGTTTTCAGGCAGGAAATTGGCTTCTTAGTTTTTGCTATGTTAATTTAATAGTTATATTAGATAAAGAAACAAAAGAAATTGTCTGGAGCTGGGGAACTGGAGAACTAGAAAGACAACATTCACCAATAATGTTAGATAATGGAAATATTCTTATCTATGATAATGGGTTTAATCGTGAATATACAAGAATTATAGAGTTAGATCCTGTCAAAAAAGAGATTATATGGGAATATAAATCATATCCTCCTGAATCATTTTTTTCTTCAAGTCGAGGATATGCTCAAAGGTTACCTAATGGAAATACACTTATCACTGATTCTGAGAGTGGTCGAGCTTTTGAAATTACAAAAAACGGGAAAATTGTATGGGAATGGTTCAATCCAGAAATAAATGAAGATGGAAAAAGAGAGACCATATATAGGATGGTACTTTACCCTAAAGATAAGATAGATAAATTACTTGAATTAGATAAAAAATAAATTAAAAAAGGGGTTGAACCAAGAAAAATGGGAAAAAATAAATCTTTATTAAGAGAAACATGGGATTTTTTAATGGAAAGAAAGGTATGGTGGCTTGCACCAATAATCATAATGCTTATTTTAGTTGGCATACTGATTATATTTGGGCAAAGCAGTGCAGTATCACCTTTTATCTATGCATTGTTTTAATATCTAAAGTAAATGAACAATAAAAATATGCAGAAAATTAATAAAAAACAAATAAAGACAACAACAAAGCAGAAGATATTCCTAGTTTTATTTGGCATATTTTTAACACTTGTTGTTCTTGAATTAGGTTTGCGAATTGGCGAGTTTATGCTTTCATCCTACCAAAGAGTTAGTAACAAAGAAGGTTTTGATGCAGATTATAAGATTTTGTGCTTAGGTGAGTGGACTATTTCATTGATCATATGATAGATACTTTTGGTCGTGCTACACCAAAAGGAAATAGATTAATAGCAGAGAATGTTGCTGATGCTATATTAAAAGAATTAAAAATTAATTAAAATAAAAGATGAAAAAAAGAAATTTATTAATTTTATTTGTTGCATTAGTCGTATTAATAATCCCTTTAATCATTAGGGAAACAAACAACAATCAAACTAATCAAAAGTTAACACTTGAAGAACTAAGGTCTTTGCCTTATTTAACTCATACAAAAGAAAAAGCAGATGAAACTGAAAAAGGCGTGGTAAAATATGACCCAGAACTAGCTTTTGAGGGGTATAATTTATATAAAAATAAATTAATTGATATGAAAGGGAACATTGTTTACTTATTTAGGGGGGAAATGTATAGATTGGGGGAAGGATATTACCTTGCAGGAGTTAATATAACGGGTAAATATTATTGGAATTCTAGTACCATCTGGGAAAAAAATATAACTGTTCACCATGAAATAGCTCTCTCTCCTTATGACACTATTTTAATAGCTTCCAAAGAGATACACAAATATAATGGAAGAAAAGTTGAATTTGATTTGATAATAGAATTATCCCAAGATGGAGAAGAAATTTCTAGATGGTCAACTTATGAAAATTTCTATGAGTTGAAGAAGTTTCATGAACCTTCTGAATTAGATTTACCAGCAATTCCTGTTTATGTTCACATTGACAGAAATGTAACCATAATTGGGGGAGATTTTGATTATTACCACTTAAATTCAATTCAAGTACTGCCAGAAACACCCATCGGCAAAAAAGACACTCGTTTTCAGGCAGGAAATTGGCTTCTTAGTTTTTGCTATGTTAATTTAATAGTTATATTAGATAAAGAAACAAAAGAAATTGTCTGGAGCTGGGGAACTGGAGAACTAGAAAGACAACATTCACCAATAATGTTAGATAATGGAAATATTCTTATCTATGATAATGGGTTTAATCGTGAATATACAAGAATTATAGAGTTAGATCCTGTCAAAAAAGAGATTATATGGGAATATAAATCATATCCTCCTGAATCATTTTTTTCTTCAAGTCGAGGATATGCTCAAAGGTTACCTAATGGAAATACACTTATCACTGATTCTGAGAGTGGTCGAGCTTTTGAAATTACAAAAAACGGGAAAATTGTATGGGAATGGTTCAATCCAGAAATAAATGAAGAGGGAAAAAGGGGGATAATATATAGAATGGTACGTTACCCAAAAGATAAAATAGATAAGTTGCTTGAACTGAATAAAAAATAAATTAAAAAGAGTTTGAATCAAAATAAAATGAGAAAAATTAAAACTTTTTTTGAAAATAATTTTAGCACTTTTATTTTATACAAAAG